>JBFJWO010000286.1:0-6894 GCA_041623575.1 Gammaproteobacteria bacterium | reverse complement strand
GCTTCGCGCTCGGCGCGAGCATCGACAGCCTGTTCATCCTCAGCGAGACCTGGCTGCTGCAACTCGCCGGGCGCCATAACCGCGGGCGCCTGGTAGGGCTCTACGGGACCCTGTTGGCATCGGGCTTCGTGGTCGGCCCGTTCGTTCTGGCGGTCACCGGCAGCGAGGGCTGGCTGGCTTTCGGAATCGGGATCGCCGTCATGGTCGTCACCGCGGCCACCCTGTTCGCGATCCGACGGCGCGTCCCGGCACAGGTCGGCGGGACGGAAGGCTCGATCCGCGCGTTCGCGGCGCTCGCCCCGGGGTTGCTGCTGGCGGTCGGCGTGGTGGCCGCCTTCGACCAGGTGGCGCTGTCGCTGCTGCCCGTGTACCTGCTGGGTCTGGGCGAGCCGGAGGCCCGAGCCGCCCTCGCGCTGGGGGTGCTCGTGTCGGGCAACGTGCTGTTGCAGTTGCCCATCGGCTGGGCCAGCGATCGCTTCTCACGGCCCGGGGTCATGGGCGTGTGCCTGGCCTGCGCGCTCGGCTGTTGCGTGGCGCTGCCGTTTAGTGCCGGCACGCTCATGGTCTGGCCGGTGCTGTTCCTGCTGGGCGCCGGCGGGTTCGGCGTCTACACGGTGGTGCTCGCCGATCTCGGCGACCGCTTCGGCGGCGCGATGCTGCTGGCCGGTAACGCGGCCTTCGCCCTGATGTGGGGCGTTGGCGGCATCGTCGGCCCGCCGCTGACGGGGGTCTTGATGGACCAGCTGGGTTCCTGGGGCCTGCCGGCCACGCTGGGCGCGTCGTTCCTGCTGCTCATGGGGACCTTGCGCCGGGTGCGCTGAGTCGTGCCGAGCGGTGCGCTGCACGAGCGCTAGGTGGGTGCGCCGCCTTCGGCCTTGCGCCGCTCCACGAACGCATCCAGTTCCTCGGCCACCGCCGGGTCCAGCGGCGGCGCCTCGTAGGCTTCGAGCAACCGCTTGTAGAGCCGGTTCGCGCGTTGGGTGGCGTCTAGCGAGCCGTCCTCGGACCAGGTCTCGAAGTTGCGCCAGTCCGACAGCAGCGGGTGGTAGAACGCCGTCTCGAAGCGCGCCAGCGTGTGGGCGGTGCCGAAGAAATGCCCGCCCGGCTGGACCTCGCCGATGGTCTCCAATGCCAGCGATTCGCTGTCGACCGGCAACGGGCGCAGGAACTCGGCCAGACCCTGCATGATCTCGGCATCGATGACGAACTTCTCGAACGACGCGGACAGCCCGCCTTCGAGCCAGCCGAGCCCGTGATGGATGAGGTTGGCGTGGCTCATCACCGCCGCCCAGCTCGACATCATGGACTCGTAGACGGCCTGCGCGTCGGGCGCGTTCGAGGCGTTCACGTTCGAGGAGCGGTAGGGCAGGTTGTAGCGCCGCGCGAGTTGCCCGCCCACGATGGTCGCCTTGGCGTTCTCGGGTGTCCCGAAGGCCGGCGCGCCGGTCTTCATGTCCACGTTGGAGGTGAAGCCGCCGTAGATCATCGGCGCGCCCGGGCGCACGAGTTGCAGGAACGTCAGCCCGGCCAGCGCCTCGGCATTCTGCTGTGCGAGCGCCCCGGCGAGGGTGATCGGGGCCATCGCGCCGGCCAGCGTGAAAGGCGTCACCGTCACCACCTGGTTGCGGCTGGCCATCTCGATCATGCCCCACAACATCGCGCCGTCGAACTGACGCGGCGAGTTGGCATTGACGTTGGTGAACAGGCTCGGCTCGCGCTCGAGTTGCTCGGCATCCACGTGGCGCGCGATGCGCGCCATCTCGATGGCATCGAGGATGCGCTGGCGGCCCAGCGAGTAGCCCGAAAAGACCTTGTCGGTCATCCGTACCTTGGCGCGGGTGGACTCTAGGTGACGGATCGCGGGGTCGATGTCGATCGGCTCGACGGGGTGGCCCACCGACAGGTGCGCGATGTTCAGCACCTGGGTCAGCTTGAGGAAATCGCAATAGTCGGCGAAGTTCCCGGAGCGGCGGCCGCGCTCGATGTCGGTCGCGTTCGGTGGGCTGCTGACCGCCGAGATATTGATGTGGTTGCCGCCGAAAGTGAGCGTGTGGGTCGGGTTGCGTGCGTGCAGTTGGAACATCGAGGGCGCCTTGGCAAGGCTCTCTGTCACCAGCGCGCGATCGAAGCGCACGCGCGGGGAGTCGCGGTCCACGTCGGCACCGGCCCGGCGCAGGATCTCGCGGGCCTCCTCGAGCAGGAAGTTGATACCGAAACGCTCGAGGATCTCGAGCGACGCCTCGTGCACAGCCTCGAGTTCGTCCGCCGAGAGCAGGGCGAGCGGTGGCAGCGGGTTGACCAGGGGGCTGAACGGCAGTTGCTCGATGGCGGCCGCCGCACCGTCGCCGGAGTGGCGTCGCCTGGCCCGGTTGCGCGGTCTTGTCACGGCGGTCGTCCTCGGTGACGGTGGGGTGCGCCCCGGCGCTCGTGAACGGCCGCGGCCGGTGGGCGGGAGCACGCTACCAGAACCACGGGCAGGCGTCGAACGGCGCGGCGCCGTTCCCGACGCCTCCCCGGCGTCCGTCGAGGCGTCGCAGGCTCGACCCGTGAACGCTCGCCCCCGTGCGGCGGACCCTGACCGGCAGACCGGCACCCGCAGGTCACCACGCGCCCGGCCGTGGATGCACCCGCTGTCGGGTAAATAGTTCACATCCCCCGGGGTGCCTGGCGCACAGCGTCCTCGACACCTCGCCCGTAGCCTTTACTCCCAGGTTCAAAAACCGCCGGGCGCGGCGGTTACCGGCGCGGGACGACCGCGCGAAGGAGCAGGGATGGACAGTGGTGGGTTCTGGGACCAGTGGATGATCGTCGCTTGGATCGCCCCCGCCGCGCTGGCGGCTTCGGCCATCATCGATGTGCTGCTGGTCGGCCGACGGGTGTTCGCCAATGCGTGGCAGGCCGCGGGTATCAGCGGTGCGCTCGCCGTCTCGCCACTGCTGCTGGCCCCGCTCGGCGTCGCTCGCGAGACGGCCAGTGCGCTTGGCGCGGACGCCGGGACCATTGCCCTCGCCATCGCGGCCGGCGCGGCCTACGTCCTGCACCTGCTGTTCTATTTCCAGGCCCTGTTCAAAGCCAATGACGCCGCGCACGCCGAAACCTTTCTCAACCTCGACGTGCTGGCCGTCCCGATGCTGTCGTTCCTGCTCTTCGACGAGCAGTTGCGCGGTGCGCACTACGCGGGAATCGCGCTGGCCGGCGCCGGCGTCGCAGTGCTGAGCCTGGCCGCCCGCCGCCGGGGGCGTGGCGCCGCCTGCACGCACCTGCTCACGCTGGCCGTGCTCAGCATTGCCGCCAGCCTGGTCGCCGAGGATCAGGTGTTTGCGCGTTGCGGCTACGAGGTCGGGGTCTTCTGGTTCGCGGTAGGCGGTCTGGGCGCGTCGTTCGCCTGCGTCGCGCACGCCGGGCGCAGGGACCTGGCCCGCACGCTGACCGGCAACAAGTTCGCGCTCGCCGCGTTGCAGGCCACCTCCGTGGTGGCGCTGGCCGCTAACCTGCGGGCCACCGACCTCAGTCCCTCGGTGGCCCTGGTAGTGGTCATCGAATGTGCGACGCCGGCACTCATCATGGCCTTCAGCGCCCTGGCACTGGCACTGCTGGTGCACACACGGGGAGTGCGGGCGACGGCGCTCGGCGCGCTGCGCGGCCAACTCGACGACGCGCCCGTCAAGATCGGCTGCCTGTCGCTGGTGCTGATCGGGGTGATGCTGGTCAGCCAGCCGCTGTGAGGGCGCAGCACCAACGAGCGTCGGGCACCCGCGTGCCGGCGCCGGTCCGTTCCCCCGATCAGGGATAGTCGACCATCTCGCGCAGGCGCTGCACGTCCAGCACCCGGTGATCGGAGCGCCGCCAGGCGATCACACCGGCGCGCTCGAGGTCGCTCAGCTCGCGGCTGACCGCCTCGCGGTGCGTGCTGATGCGATCGGCGATTTCCTGGTGCGTGGGCGCTTTGGCGATGGCCACCTCGGTGCGGCCGTCGTCGGCGCCGTTCTGCTTCGCCAGTCGCAGCAATTCCGCGTGCACCCGGTTGCGCACGGCGAGCGTGCTGAACTCGATGATGCGCCCGAGCAGCACGCGCGCGAGTGCCGACAGCCGCAGTTCCAGTGCCAGCGCCACGCTGCGGTGACGGGCCAGGACGTCGAGGTACGCCTGGTGGGGGAGGGTCGCGACCCGCGTTTCCTCGAGCGCGACCACGGTCGCGGAGCGGGGTTGGCCGTCGATCGCGGCCAACTCGCCGAACATGGCGCCGGCTTCGAGATCCTGAAAAGCGACCTGGCGACCCGATCGCGAGTAGAAGGTCGCTCGCACGTGGCCGGTGATCACGAAGTACACGTCTTGCGTGGCGTCGCTGTGGCCGACGATCTGCTGGCCGGCATCGAAGCGCTGCCCGCGCATCAGTTGCGCGATCACCTGGCGGTCGGCGACCGGCAGGCCGCGAAACGCCTCGATACCGAGCAGGGTGCGTTCGTTGATTTCGACGGGCACGCGGGCACCTTTGCAAGCGGCCTTCGGTGGCCGGGCCCCGACCGGGCGGTCGGCGGCCGGCGTCGGATCGATTATTTGCGGGCTCATGGCGGTTGTCCAGTCGCGATACCGTGTGCGGGCCCACGTGCGCGGTGCTCCGGGCCCGGCGCGCCAATCTTGAGCCGGCCGGTCACGCGCCCGCCGTGCGAAATCGCACATCGGCGCCGATGTTCGCTCCGTGCGGCGGCTCATTGCAGATTCTGCTGACAACGATTGTCGCCACCAGCGCACGACGGCTGCCCGACGTGCGGGGATACTGGCTCGCAATTTCTGCCAACTGACGGCACCGCCGACGGGAATCGAGAACGATGGATATCGGATACCTGCGCCTCGAGCGCGAAGTCGCGAAACTGGAACGCGAACTGCACCGGCTGAAGCTGGTGCGCTACCAGGACCGGCCGTCGTCGGACCGCTACTTCCAGGTCAAAGCCCTGTGGGCGCGGCGGCAGGCGACCCTGGCCGCGCGCCGGCCGCCGCTGGCGTTACGCAAGGCGGGTTGACTTCACCGCGCCGGCGATACCGTCCCGGGCGGCGGGCAAAGGGCGGCTAAGGCGGCCAAGGCGACTCGGGCAACCGCGATCACGGGGCCGGATGGCCCGGGCTGGTCGTTGCACACCTCGTGCCGCCGCAAGGCCGGCTCCGGGGCGCCGAACCGGTCCTGCCGCGCTGCAGGCGGGCGCTGGCCCAGCGCGGGCGGCGCGGCGCCGGCCCCCCTCCCGGGGCTCAGGCGGCGCGATCCAGCCCGCGCGCCCGCTCGCGACAATCTTCGCGCAACAGCACGAGGCCGCCGTTCTCGAGGTCGTATTCCGGCGCCGGCGTGCCGTCTTCCTCGAGGTAGTTCAGGCAGTCGTGCTCGTCCCAACCGTCGATGGAGGCCAGAATCAGGTGCAGAGGCATGCTTTCCTCAAGATGTTGGGGTGGTCTGGCAGTCGCGCCCCAATATATGGGGTAAGCCGGCGCCGGTCAACAACGTGATCGCGGCCCCTCGGAAGGGACCGTATTGCAGCACCCGATTGGCGTAGACGTCCCACAGCTTGCCGGGAAAAACACCCCGAACCGCGAGGTGGCGGCCAACCGCGCCCGCAGCGTGGGCCCGGCGGGGCGAAACGACGCGAGCTGGCGCAGGAAATCTGCGGTGTGGAGGGCGACGATACCGCTCGCGAGCGTCTCACGGGCGGCTTCCTCGGCGGCGCCCGTGCGTCCGCGCAGCACCCGGGCATAGAGGGTGGAGGTGTAGGACCACACGTCCAGCCCCGGGCTGTCGCGCACCCGTTTGAAGCCGCTCAGGGTCAGCGGTGCACCGTCCACGTCCTCGAAGTGAGAGCCGGTTGAGCATCTTCTTGGCCGTGGGGTCGCCATCGTCGACGAACAGGTGAAGTCTTCGTGGCGAACGTTGCGGCGCCCGCCGAACGCCGCGCACTCGTCGTACCCGGTGGCGCTTGCCGAAGATCCAGTCGCGTCCGTGCTGCTCGGGTACTCGCCCGGCGCCCGGCGCCGCCCGCGCTCCAGGACGAGCACGCGCTGGCCGCGTTCGGCGAGGGGGCATGCCGCCACCGCGCCGCCGACACCGCTGCCGATGATCACGGCGTCGTAGCTCATGCCGGTCGCGGCAACCGCACGGCGGCCGCTGCGGTGGCCTGGCGCAGGGACGCCGACCGGCCGGGATGTTTGCGGTCTGGCAGACTGCCGGGCCCCGCGGTGCGGGACCGCCGCGCGCCGGCCAGGGACGGCACGAGCCTTTCCGGCATCCTGTTTCGGGGCACCGGGGGTGTGCTGGTGAGGGGGTGCGCCCGGGCGCGTCGCGGATCGCGTGGCGAGCAGGATAGTCGAGCCCCGCGACCCGCGCAATCGCGCGCCACGGCGGTGCCGCTACAATACGCGGCCACGGAACTGACGGGTAGACGGTGGATGTTGCGCAAGACGTTGTTGGGGATCGCGGCGGTCCTGGTCCTGGGCCTGCTTGCCTACGTGGCGATGTCGGCCTACTCGCGCCGGGCCCCGCCGCTCGGTCTCGTCGACGGGCGCCTGCGTGCCTGCCCGCAACGGCCCAACTGCGTGAGCAGCGAAAGCAAGGATGCGGCGGCGTCGATTGCACCGCTCGGCGTCGACCCGGCGCAGACCGACACGGCCTGGCGCGCCCTGCTCGAGGCAATCGAGGATCTCGGTGGCGAGGTCCGCGCGCAACGCGCTGACTACGTGCACGCGACCTTCACGACGCGCGTGTTCCGCTTCGTCGACGATCTCGAAGCGCGTCGCGACCGGGAGCGCGGGGTGATCCACCTGCGCTCCGCGTCGCGCGTCGGCTACAGCGACCGGGGCCTCAACCGCGAACGCGTGGAGCGCCTGCGCCAGCGTTACGCCCAACGCCTGGGC
>JBFJWO010000285.1:0-6919 GCA_041623575.1 Gammaproteobacteria bacterium | reverse complement strand
GCTTCAGTGCCGTCGCAGGCGCGGGTCGAACACGTCGCGCAAGGCTTCGCCGAGAAAGGTGAAACCGAGCGTGGTCAGCACCAGCGGCACGCCCCCGGCGATGATCGGCCAGGGCGTGTCGCGAATCACCAGGTAACCCTCGTTCAGGATCGAGCCCCAGCTGGCGGTCGGCGGCAGCACGCCCAGGCCGAGAAAGCTCAGGCCCGCCTCAATGGTGACCACCACCGGCACGTCCATCGCCGCCAGGATCAGCAACGGCCCGACCACGTTGGGCAGCACGTGGTGCCAGAGGATGCGCACCGGGCCCGCGCCGAGCGACCGCTCGGCGACGATGAACTCGGCGTTGCGCAACGCGAGCGTGCTGGTGCGCGCCAGGCGCGCGAAGCCGGGGATCGAGATGATCACGATGATCACCATCACCATGCCGAGGCTCGGCCCGGTGAGCGTCACCACCGCGAGCGCCATGATGATGGTCGGGAACGAGCGCACGGTGTCGAACACCAGCAGCAGGGCGTTGTCGAGCCAGCGCGGCCCGTAGCCCGCGATCATGCCGAGCACCAGCCCGATGACGAGCGACACCGAGACCCCGATGGCCGCGATCTCGAGCGCCACGCGCCCGCCGTAGATCACCCGCGAGAAGGTGTCGCGCCCGAGCTGGTCGGTGCCGGCGAGGTGCTCGAGCGACGGGCCGCTCATGCGCGCCGGGATGTCGAGCCGGTTCGGGTCGTGGGGCGCGATCAGCGGCGCGAAGATCGCGCTGGCGAAAAACGCCAGCACCAGCGCCAGGCCGAACATGCCCTTGCGGTTGCGCACGAACAGCGCGAGCTTGTCGCGATAGGGGCTCGCGTTCACAACGCCTCACGCACGCGCGGGTCGAGCCAGGCCACCAGCAGGTCCGCCACCAGCGTGGTGAAGACGTACATCGCGGCGGTGACCATCACCGCCCCCTGCACCACCGGGAAGTTGCGCGCCAGCACCATGTCGTAGATCAGCTTGCCGACGCCCGGGCGGGAAAAGATGATCTCGGCGAACACCGTGCCCGAGAGCAGGTTGCCGAAGCCTATGCCGATCATGGTGATGGTGGGCAGCACTGCGACTTTCAGCGCGTAACGGTAGACCACGGTGTTCGAGCGCAGGCCGAACGCGCGCGCGGCGCGGATGTAGTTCTCGCCCATGACTTCCAGCATCGAGGCGCGCGCGAGGCGCGCCAGGTAGCCCACCCAGCCGAGCCCTACGGCGAACGCCGGCAGCACCAGGTGGTGCAGCTGGTCGAGCGGGTCGCCCACGTCGCCGGCGCCGATCACCGGGAACCAGCGCAGCGTCAAGGCGAACAGCAGCAGCGACCACACCGACACCAGGAACGAGGGAATCGCGATCGTGCCGACCGACACCACGCCGAGCACGCGGTCCAGCCAGCCGTTGGGGCGGATCGCGGAGATACACCCGAGCGGGATGCCGAGCAACGCCGCCCAGACGATGGAGCTCAGCGCCAGCACCACCGTGTAGGGCAGTTGCTCGGCGACGATCACCGCCACCGGCCGATCCGAGAACACGTCGTTGCCGAGATCGCCGCCGAGCGAGTTGGCGGCGAAGGCGGCGAACTGCACGACCAGCGGCTGGTCGAGGCGCATCTTCTCGGCGTAGCGCGCCTGCACTTCAGGCGTGGCTCGCGGCCCGAGCGCAATCGACACCGGGTCGCCCGGCATCATGTGCAGCAGGATGAACACGGTCGCGAGCGCGGTGAACACGATCACCACGCCGAGGCCGAGACGTTTTATCAGGTAGAGCAGCACGACGGACGGCGCGGCGCGGGCAGGGACCGGCGGACCCGCCCGCACCGCGCGACACGCTCAGGCCTTGAAGCGGGCGAAATCCTCCTCGCCGCCGGCGGAGATCATGGGCACCACGCTCGTGCGGTGCGCGAACACTTCCGGTTCGTGCCCGATCCACACGTAGGCGCCGGTCTCGTCCATGATCTCCTGCATGCGCACGTAGATCGCGTGGCGTTTCTCCGGGTCGGATTCGAGCTGGCCTTTCTCGAACAGCTCGTCGTACTCGGCGCTGCGCCAGCGCTCCCAGTTCCACACCCCGACCTGGTCACCGACGAACCACTGGGCCATGCTGTGCGGGTCGGGGTTGCCGCCGAAACGCATCAGCCACACCTGCAGGTCCTTCCACTCGCCGCCCTTGCTCTCCTGGCCCATGCTCCAGAACGGCCCCGAGTCGAGCGGCAGCACTTTCACCTGGATGCCGACCGCGCCCAGGTTGGCCTGGATGATCTGCGCGGCGAGCACGCGCTCCTGGTGGTTGAGGGTCTTCAGTTCCAGCGACAGGCCCGAGACGCCCGCCTCGCTCAGCAACGCGCGCGCCTTGGCCGGGTCATAGTCGATGCCGTTCGACTTGCGCTGGCCGACGAGGCCCGGGCAGACCATGCCGTAGGAGCGGATGCTCGCCCCTTCGTAGGCGCCCTGGATGATGGAGTCGACGTCGACGGCGTGCTGGATCGCCTTGCGCACGCGGATGTCCTGGAGCTTGGGGTGATCGGTGTTCATGCCCATCCACATGTACTGCAACGCGCCGGCGACGTGCAGGCGGGTGTTCGCGGGCGGTTTCTTCTGCCAGCGCACCTGGGTCTTGGCGGTGACCTTGGTGCAATCGACTTCGCCCGCCTCGTAGGCGAGCTCGGCCGCCTCGGGGGCGGCGATGACGAGATAATTGATCCGCTCGAACCAGGGCTTGGGCCCGCTCCATTGCGGGTTCGGCTCGAGCACGAGCTTCTGCTTGGGCACCCATTCCCTGATCTTGTAGGGCCCGAGGGCCGCCGGGATCTCGGTGGTGTAACGCCCGCCGACTTTCTCGGTCGCGGCCTTGCACACCAGGGTGCCCGTACCGCCGATCAGCGTGATGGTCCACAGCGGCGTGAAGGGTTTCTTCAGCACCAGCGTGCCGCTGTAACGGTCCTTCAGATCGACGCGATCGAGCGCCGACCAGTTGCCTTTCCATTCCGACACCAGCATGCGCTCGTAGGAATACTTGACGTCCTCGGCGGTGAACTCGCCGAAACCGTTCGACCATTGCAGGCCCTGCTTCACCGTGAAGTCGATGTGCGTCGGGTCGCGTTGCCCGAGGTGGTCGACGAAATCCGACGGCTCCCAGGTCAGCGCGCCGTCCTTGAACGCGAAGTTCGCCAGGCGCGGCATCAGCGCCCATTGCACGGTGATCTCCGAGCCGCCGACCATGTAGCCGGGGTCGAGCGAGGCGAGCGCCAGGTCGGTGCGGGCGGTGAGCACGCGCTCGCCCGCAGCGTTCACGGCGATCGAGTAGCCGCCGAACGCGGCACCGACCCCCAGCACCGAGGCGACCTGCAGGAACTCCCGGCGTTTCATGTCGATGGAATTCATCTCCCAACCTCCTTCAATTGATACGTCTTGTTGTCCTGGCGAACCGCGGTCGCGGTTCATGCCAGCGCCGTCTCCGCGAGGCGGACCCAGTAGCTCGCACCTACCGGCAGCGCTTCGTCGTTGAAATCGTAATGCGGGTTGTGCACCGGCACGCCGCCCGCGGCGCCGGCCTCGCCGTTACCGAGCAGCACGTAGCAGCCCGGGCGTGCCTGCAGCATGAAAGCGAAATCTTCCGAGCCCATGATCGGCTGGACATCGGTCTGCACGCGCGCGGCACCTACGACCTCGGCCGCGACCCGCGCCGCCAGGTCGCTCTCGGCGGGCGTGTTCACCAGCGAAGGGTAACGCCGCTCGTAGCGGACCGCGGCGTCGGCGCCGAACGCACGCGCGACACCCGTGGCGATGGTTTCGAGATCGCGCTCCACCTGCTCGCGCACCGATTCGCGAAAACACCGCGCGGTGCCGCGCAGCACGACTTCGTTCGGGATGACGTTCCAGGTGTCGCCGCCGTGGAACTGGGTCACCGACACGGTCACCGCCTCGACCGGGTCGATACGGCGGCTGACGATCGCCTGCAGGGCGCTCACGATCTGCGCGCCGACGACGATCGGGTCCGTGCCCTGGTGCGGCATGGCGGCATGCGAGCCGCGCCCGGTGACGGTGATCTCGAACAGGTCGAACGAGGCCATGGCCGGGCCGCTGCGCAGCGCCACGTGGCCGACCGGCAGGCCCGGCCAGTTGTGCATGCCGTAAACCGCATCGACCGGGAACTGCTCGAACAGCCCTTCGCGCAGCATGACCTGCGCGCCGCCCTCGTTCTCCTCGGCGGGCTGGAAGATGAACACCAGGGTGCCGGCGAAGTTGCGCGTCTCGGCCAGGTAGCGGGCCGCGCCGAGCAGCATGCTGGTGTGACCGTCGTGACCGCAGGCGTGCATCTTGCCGGCCGCGGTGGAGCGGTGCTCGAACTCGTTCAGCTCCTCGATCAGCAGCGCGTCCATGTCGGCCCGCAGGCCGATCGTGCGGCCCTTGCCACGCTTGCCTTCGAGCACCCCGACCACGCCCGTGCCGGCCAGGCCACGGTGCACGTCGATGCCGAACGAGGCGAGCTTGTCCGCCACGAAATCCGAGGTACGCCGCTCCTCGAAAGCGATTTCCGGGTGGCGATGGATGTCGCGCCGCCAGGCGGCCATGTCGGCGTGGAAGTCGGCTATGCGGTTGACGATGGCCATGGCGTCCCCGGGTTCGGCGCGTCAGGCGGCGCGGCCGAAAAACTTGCGGTGGATGTCGGCGCTGAACCGGTAGCCGGGTTCGGCGGCGTAGTTGAACAGCGCGACGATCCGTTCGCGCGCGCCGCGCACCGGCGCGACCCGGTGCAGCGAACGGTGCCCGTTGAACAACGACAGCGTGCCGGGCCGCAGCCCCCGGCTTAGGCTGCCCGGGTGGCGCCCGTCGAGCACGGACGTCTCGGCCGCGGTATCGCCACGCACGCCCGGGGCGAATTCGAACTCGCCGCCCGCCCGCGGCGCCTGCAACACCAGCGACACCACACCGTCGTTGGGGTCGTAGTGCCAGCCGAGCTCGTCGCCGGGTCCGAACACCGTCAGCATGCAACCCACCAGTGGATCGGCGCTCGGGTACAAGGCTTCGACATCGAGCACCCCCGCGATGAACGCGGTGAAGCCCGGCCAGTCGTAGAGTGCGCGCAACGGTGAGTCGCCGCCGATGCGGTCGTAGGCGACGGCCCCGATGCTGGCGCGCGTCTCGCGCGCGATGGACGTGGCGCGCCAGTGCTCCGTGTGGTGGGCTTGCGGCAGCAGCGCGCGAGCTTGCGCCAGCATGGTGCGCAACGCCTCGTGGCGCACGAAACCCGGCAGCAGGCACAAACCGCAGGCGACCATCTGCGCCCGGCAAGCCGCGATCGCCGCAGCGGCGGCCTCGCTGCCCGGTTGCCCGATCGGGTAGCGCCGCAGATCGACGATATCCGGGATTTCCCCCACTGCTGCAAGCCCTCGATGAACGCGAGCCGCAAACCCCGTGGCAGCGTCCCGAAGCGCTGATCGTGACAAATCGGCGGCGGGCAGGCAACCGCGGCGGCCCCTGTCGCCTGCCCGATAGCTGATCGGCGCCGCCCTGACCTGGGTCAAGCGAATGCGCCGTGCAGGAACTAGCGTTGAAAGCTTTCCACCCGGGTGACCCTGATGCTGAAGACCAGCCTGCCGGCGCTGCGTATCCGCGGTCGCCGTCTCCTGCCGATCGTCCAGGGCGGCATGGGCGTGGGTATCTCCGCCCACCGCCTGGCGGGCACCGTCGCGCGCGAAGGCGCCGTCGGCACGCTCGCCAGCGTCGAGCTACGCCGCCTGCACCCCGACATCATGCAACGCACCCAGCGTTGCCGCGATCACGCCACGCTCGCCGCCAGCAACCTCGAAGCGCTGGGCCGTGAGATCGCCCGAGCCCGCGAGATCGCCGGTCCGCGCGGTTTCGTCGCGGTAAACGTCATGCGCGCCCTCAGCCACTACGCCGACCTGGTCCGCGAGGCGTGCGCCGCGGGCGCCGACGCCATCGTCATGGGCGCCGGGTTGCCGTTCGACCTGCCGGACCTGACCCGCGGGTTCCCCGACGTGGCGCTGATCCCGATACTGTCCGAGGAGCGCGGCGTGCGCGCGGTCCTCAAGCGGTGGATGCGCAAGGGCGTGCTGCCCGACGCCATCGTCCTCGAGCATCCGGGCCTTGCCGGCGGCCACCTCGGGGCACCCGGCGTGGACGAGGTGGACGACCCGAAGTACCGTTTCCAGCGCGTGCTGCCCGCGGTGCAGGCGGTGATCGAGGGGCTCGGGCTCGGCGCGGAGCCGATTGCGCTGATTCCGGCCGGCGGCGTGAACTCGCACCGCGCGGTGCGCGAACTGATCGAGATGGGCGCCGGCGCCGTACAGGTCGGAACACCGTTTGCCGTCACCTGCGAAGGCGATGCGCACCCGGACTTCAAGCGCGTGCTGGTCGAAGCCCGGCCGCAGGACATCGTCACCTTTCTCAGTACCGCGGGCCTGCCGGCGCGGGCGGTGCTGACGCCCTGGTTGCGACGCTACCTGGCGCGCGAGGGCAAGTTGCGAGCGCGCGCGGCGCCGGGTCGGGCGCGGTGCGCGCGCAACCTGGAGTGTCTCGCGCATTGCGGGCTCAAGGACGGCAACCCGCAGGCCGGCCAGTTCTGCATCGAGACGCAACTCGCCGCCGCCCAGCAGGGTGACGTCAAACGCGGGCTGTTCTTCCGCGGTGCCGCGCCTCTGCCGTTCGGCGATCGGATCCGCCCGGTGCGCGAGTTGCTCGAACTGCTGCTGAACGCCGAGGCCGACGGTATCCAGGCGGCTTGAGCGCGCCGGTCGCGCTCAGGGCCGCGCGAGCACCCACAGGCCGATGGCGACGAACCCCGCCCCGGCCACCCAGCGCAACGTGCGCTCACCGACGTAGTGACCGACGAATCCGCCGGCCAGCACCGCCAGCGCGCTGGAGGCGACCAGCGC
>JBFJWO010000284.1:0-6926 GCA_041623575.1 Gammaproteobacteria bacterium | reverse complement strand
CGAAGCGCGTTCGCCGTCGACGTCGGGGGCGGACAACCTGCGTTCGCTGGCGCTGACCTTCGCCGCTTACGAATCGGCCGAACGCGGCTGCCCGGTGATCACAGGCTGAAGCCGTGCCTGGCGCCCGTCGCCCGCAGGAATCCGAACCCCTCCTCCACCACCGCGGCGCTGCCCGGCGCGACCGGCCGCCAGATGGCCAACGCGCGCGCGATGTCGGGGTGCACCGCGACCATCGACTCGAGCACCAGGTCGCCGTCGAACCCGACCGCCGCAAGGCCGCGGAAGACCGACTCCCAGTCGAGCGTGCCCTGTCCGGGGATTCCGCGCCCGCTCTCAGAGAGGTGCACGTAGCGGCACCGCGGGCCGGCCTCGACGAAGGCCGCTTCGAGATCGCGTTCCTCGATGTTCATGTGATAGGTGTCGAAGTGCACGAACACGTTCGGCTCGCCGATGCGCTCGATCAGGTCGAGGCACTGGCGGCCGGTGTTGAGCAGGTGGGTCTCGTAGCGGTTGCACGGCTCGAGCCCCAGTTCGAGCCCGAGTCCCGCCGCGTGCCGGGCGACCGGGCGCAGGGCGTCGGCCACCGTGGCGTACTCCGCCGCGCTCGGCGGCGAGCCGCTGAGATGCCCGATGGCGGTGTAAGTCACGCCGGTGAGGCACCGCGAGCCGAGCCGCGCGGCGACCTCGAGCGCGTTGCGCAGAAACGCCCGGGCCTCGACCGGGTGGGCCGGCAACGCGGCCGCGGCCGGCAGACCGAGCGAGCAGGTCACGGCGACGCCGTGGGTGCGACTCAACGCCACGGTCGTCTCGACGTCGATCTCGTCGGGGCGCAGCAGCGGGATCTCGACCACGTCCAGTCCTTCGGCGGCCGCCGAGGCAAGGATCGTGCTGGCGCTGCGCGCCGTCCACTCCGGCGCCCAGATGAAGGTGTGCCCTCCCAGTCTCGGCATGATCGTGCCCTCGTGCTTCAGGCGGCGCCGACGATGTGTGCGACGACGTCGTTCATGGTGGTCTCGGCGGCCGGTTCGTCGGCGATCACCCGGCCCTGGCGCAGGGCGACGATGCGGTCGGCCACCGCGAACACGTCGGTCAGGCGATGGCTGATGAGGATCACCGCGATGCCCTGCGCGCGCAACTGGCGGATGAGGTCCAGCACGTGGTCGACCTCGCGCACTGCCAGCGCCGCCGTCGGCTCGTCCATGATGACCAGTTTGGGCTCGAAGGTGAGCGCGCGGGCGATGGCCACCGACTGCTGTTGCCCGCCGGACAGGAACGCCACCTGGGTGTGGATCGAGGGAATCCTCGCCCCCAGGCGTTCGATCATCGCCTGCGCCTCGCGCTCGATTCGCGCGCGGTCGATGCGCCCGAGCGGCACGCCCAGTACCGGGCGGGTCGGCTCGCGGCCGAGAAAGATGTTGGCCGCGACGTCCTGCTGCGGCGCCAGCGCGAGGTCCTGGTAGATCATCTCGACGCCGAGCGCGCGCACCGTGCCCGGGTCGGCGCCGGTGATGTCGCGCCCGTCGAAGACGATCCGCCCGGCGTCGGCGCGGTAGATGCCGGTGACGGCCTTCATCAGGGTCGACTTGCCGGCGCCGTTGTCGCCTACGATGACCACCACCGTCCCCGCCTCGATCGCGAGCGTCACGCCGCGCAGGGCTTCGATGGTGCCGAAGTGCTTGGCGACTTCGTGCAGTTCGAGCAACGGCGCGGACCCGTTCACCGCCGGGCCCGTGTGCGGTTCATCTGATCGAGCCACACGGCGAAGATCAGCACCGCGCCGATCGCCATCTGCTGGTAGTAGGCCTGCACCGCGAGCAGGTTCAGACCGTTCTGCAGCACGCCCATGATCAGCGCGCCGATCAGGGTGCCGAGGATGCTGCCGCGGCCGCCGAACAGGTTGGTGCCGCCGATGATGGCGGCGGTGATCGCGGTCAGTTCGTAGTTGAGGCCGGCGGTCGGGTCGCCGGCATTCACGCGCGCCGAGAACAGCAACCCGGCGATACCCGCCATCAACCCGGACAGCACGTAGAGTTTCACGCGCTGGCGCTCGACCCGCACGCCCATGGCGCGGGCCGCCGCCTCGTTGTCGCCGATCACCAGCGTATAGCGACCGAAACGCGTGTAGGCCAGCACGTAGTGCGCGACCAGCGCGGTCAGGATGAAAATGATCGCCGGCATGGGCACGCCGAGCGGCCGGCCCTGGCCCAGGAACACGAACACCTCGGGCAGCCCGTAGATCGGCTTGCCGTCGGAGAGCACCAGCCCCGCGCCGCGGGCGAGCCCCAGCATGCCGAGCGTGACGATGAACGCGGGAATCCTTCCGCGAGTCACCAGCACGCCGTTGACCAAACCGGCGAACATCCCCGCCAGCAGGCAACCGGCGATGCCGAAATACCACGGCAGCCCCACGCGCTCCATCGCCAGCGCACCGACGATCCCGGCGAAGCCCATCACCGAACCGAGCGAGAGATCGAGCCCGGCCGAGCTGATCACGAAGGTGGCACCGATCGCCAGCACGCCGATGACCGAGGTGGCGAGCAGGATATTGAAGAAATTCGACAGGCTGAGGAAATAGGGCGAGAGCACCGACATCGCGACGCACAGCAGGATCAGCACCGCCAGCGATTCGATGCGAAAGGAGAACCGCCGCGCGAAACCGGCGGCAGTGGTGGGAGCTGCGCTCATGCGATCGCGCTCCCCCGGCCCGCGCGCGGGGGAGCGCCGTTTTCTGCGACTAGCGCACGAACTCGAGCATCGGCTCCTTGCCCTGGTCGAGTACCTGCTTGGTCAGCACCAGGGTGGGCACGAACTGGAACTTCTCCACCTTCTGCCCCTTCAGCACCTGGCTGACCTTCTCCACCGCCTGCTTGCCTACCAGGTAGGGCAACTGCGCCACCGAGGCGTCGAGGCGCCCGGCCTTGATCGATTTGACCGCGTCGGAGTTGCCGTCGACGCCGACGATCAGGATCTCCTCGCCGCGCCCGGCCGCGTAGGCGGCCTCCACCGCACCCAGCGCCATGCCGTCGTTGGCGGCGAAGATGGCTTTCAGATCCGGGTGGCGCAGCATGAGGTCGTTGGTGATGTTGGCCGCCTTGCCGCGGTCCCAGTCACCCGGCAGGGAGGCGACGATGGTCAGCCCCGGCGCCTTCTCGCGCAGCCGGTTGGCAAACCCGCGCGCGCGTTTCTGACCGGTGATATTGCCCGACAGGCCCTCGATCACCAGCACCGGGCCGCGGGCGTCGGCGCCGAGTTCGGAGACCACGTAGTCGGCGCCCTGCGCGCCCGCCGCCTCGTTGTCCGAGCCGATGGTGAAGGCGATCTCGACGCCCGCCCTGGCCGCGATCTCGTGATCGAGGTTGGCGTCGAGGTCGACCACCGGGATGCCGCGCTCGGTCGCGATCTTGAGGCAGGGCAGCAGGATGGTCGAGTTGATCGCGGCCGTTATCATGACCGAGGGCTTGCGCTCGAGCATGGTCATGCACACGTTGAGCTGCGGTTCCGCCGCCTGGTCGGATTCCACCGCCTGCAGGTAGTACTCCACGCCGGCGTTGCTGGCGCCGTCTTTGACGCCCAACTCCATCGCGCCCCAGAACGGGTTCGACAGGGTCTTCATCAAGACCGCGTGGAGCTGTTTTTCCTGGGCCGACAGGGGCGCCGAGACGACGCCGGCGAGCAGCAGGGCCGTGACCCCAGCGATTCGTGTCCTCATCACCGATCCTCCTTTTGGTGTGCGCGGCCGGGCCGCCGGGCGATTCTAACCAGCGCGGGGCGTTGCGACCAAACCCGCCCGGGGCCAAGCCGGTCGCGCAAGCGCTGTCGCACGCGCAGGGCATGGGCGTGAGAATCGTTTTGCGCCCGGCGATGGAGAGAAAGGCGGCGGGGTGTGAGAGATCGACTCGCGCCCGGCGTTGGGGCGTCACGAGGCGCGCGTGTGCGCACCGGCGGGAGAAAGGGCGGCCCCCGCCCCTCGCGCCGCAAACGGGGCACGGGGGCGGGGCCGCGAGCTATTACCTCAGGGAACGCTCGGGGTGGGCGGCACCGGCACGTCGTAGCCGCGCGCGTCGATGGCATCCTCGACGTCCATGCCGGCATAGGCGCTGGTGCTCGCCGGGAACAGGTCGAAGGCGAGCCCGGCACCGGCCGGGTCGGTGACGTCGACCGTGGCGGCGCTCTCGTCGCTCAAGGTGTTGTCGAGATCGCGGTCGTAGAGGAAGCTGCCGCCGCTGCCGGCGGTGTCGTAGGTGCAGGCCACGGTCGGCGCGTAGACGATGTCGGAGCCGCCGGTGGAGACCGTGAACTTCTCGGTATCGGCGTCGTAGGACACGAACTGGCGTTGCGCGCGCTCGACCAGCGTGTGATCGTTGCCGGGGCCGGCCCAGTTGCAGATCATGCCCTGGATGGTCCCGTCGGTGGTGGCGACGCGCGCGCCGTAGCCGAAGTAGGCCTCGCCGTCGATGCGCTGCTCGGTGTCGTGGTAGTTGATTCCGACGTTGAAAATGCGGCTGTGGCTGTCCATCGGCCCGGCCTGCCAGGCGAAGGTGTACTCGCCTTCGAGCGTGGTCGGGTCGTAGTCGGCACCGAACACCACGAAGCCGTTGCCCCAGCCGTCGTCGTTGGTGCCCATCTGGTAGGTATCGCCGCCGTCGGCAAGGCCGTCGGCATCGAGCCCGGTGCCGGCGGCCAGGTCGTGGCCGCAGAACTGCCCGCTCTTCAACTGCGTGTTGAGGTCATCGGCGCCCTCGCGCTCGTAGAGCAGCGAGCCGATCAGCGTCACGGGGTTGGTGGCGTCGGCGTTGTCGACCTTCGGGCAGTTGCCGCCGTTCATAACGTCCTCGACCTGCCAGGTGACCAGTCCCTTGTAGGCGTTCTCGTCGGCGCCCGGCGCGTGCCGCAGCGAAACGCGCATGTCGAGGCCGCTCACCCCGCTCGGGTAGTCGACGGTGCCCGGGGCATAGCTGAACGCCAGCGTGTAGGACCAGACCGAACCGTCGGCGTCGAGGGCGACGGTGGCGGTGGAAAAGGTCGTATCGGCGACACCCGCGGCGTTCATCTGGCTAACGAGGTCGAGGCTCTCCCCCGCGCCCGGCGCCGTCAGGCCGGCGGCGTCGGCGACGGCCAGCAGGCTGGCGAGCCCGGTCAGTGCCGCCTGCGTGTGCTCGCTGATCCCGTTCATGCGGGCGTTGAGTTGCGCCGCGGCGCAGGCGTGCCCGGTGAACGAATCGGTGTCCACCCACAGGCCGAGGTCGCCGCTCGGCAACTGGCCGCTGTTGGGCGTGGTGCCGTCGGGGTGGTTCTCGTACAGGAGCGTCGGCCCGAAGCAACCGGCGGTGCCCGCCTGGCTGCGGAAGTGCTCGGGGTCGAAGCTGCGCGAGACGCTGAGCGTGCCGTCGAGCAACGCGTCGATGGTCTGGGTCGCCGAGGCGTGGCTGGACACTACCGAAGCCGGGGCACGCACCCCGGTGCGAAGCGCGGCGGGACCGGGGTTGGGCGCCTCGGTGACGTCGAGCGGCGAAGCCACCGCCACGCCGCGCGGAAACGCCGTGGCGAATGCGCTGCTGACCCGGTCCTCGATCGAATCGGTGCTGCCACAACCGACGAGCGCCACACCGGTGACGAGCGCCAGCGCCGGTGCTCTTGCTGATTTCATGCACAACTCTCCTGCTTGTTGGTTACGAGCCCTGGGCGAGTGCTTGGTCGGCGAGCAGGAGGGATTCTTTAGCGGGCGCGTGATCGGCGGGCGGTGCTCGCGTAGCATGGGCGCCTGTCCCAGCGGCCCGGAGCCCAGCCATGAACTGGAGCGGCGTTTTCCCCATCGCCCCGACCCCTTTTCTCGAATCCGGCGAGCTCGACCTCGACGGTCAGCGGCGAGTGCTCGACTGCATGATCGATCAGCAGGTCGATGCGATCTGCATCCTCGCCAACTACTCCGAGCAATTTGCGTTGTCCGATGCCGAGCGCGACACCTTGCTCGACCTCGCCACCACCCACGTCGCGGGGCGCGTGCCGTTGATCGTCGCGTGCAGCCACTACGCGACGGCGGTGGCGGTGGCGCGCGCCCGCCGCGCCGAGCAAGCCGGCGCGGCGATGCTGATGATGATGCCGCCCTACCACGGCACCTCGCTGCGTGCCGAGGAGCAGGGTGCGTACGAGCACTTCGCCGCGCTCGCCGCCGCGGTCTCCATCCCGATCATGGTGCAGGACGCGCCGCTGTCCGGCGTCAGCCTGTCGGTGGACTTCCTGGTGCGCCTGGCCCGCGACCTGCCACAGGTGCGTTACTTCAAGATCGAGATGCCCGGTACTGCGCACAAACTGCGCGCGTTGCTGGCAACCGGCGGGGAACTGATCGAGGGACCCTTCGACGGCGAGGAATCGATCACCCTGATGGCGGACCTCGAAGCAGGCGCCCGCGGCACCATGCCGAGCGCGCTGCTGCCCGACCTGATCCGGCCGGTGGTCACCGACTACCTGGCCGGCCGGCACGGGGCGGCGGCCGAGCGTTACGCGGCCATCCTGCCGTTGATCAACTTCGAGAACCGCCAGTGCAACCTGCGCGCCACCAAGGCGGTGATGATGGCCGGTGGCGTGATCGCCAGCGACACCGTGCGCCACCCGTTCGCGCCGCTGCCGGAGCCGACCCGCCAGTCATTGCTGGCGCTCGCGGCGCAGCTCGATCCGCTGGCGCTGCGGTGGGGAAAATAGCCACCAACGCAATGGCATTTCTCCGCGCTCGCAGCAACCAGAGATAGAAAATAACCACGGGGGCAATGGCACTTCTCAGGCCTCGCGGCAACCAGCGACAGAAAACAGCCACCGACGCTGGCTTTTCTCAGGCCTCGCGGCAACCAGCGACAGAAAACAGCCACCGACGCTGGCTTTTCTCAGCCCTCGCGGCAACCAGCGACAGAAAACAGCCACCGACGCTGGCT
>JBFJWO010000283.1:0-6927 GCA_041623575.1 Gammaproteobacteria bacterium | reverse complement strand
GGGCCGTCGCTGGCCGAGTGGTAGTCGCGCTCGATGTGCTCGATGATGTCGCTGATCTGGCGGTGCAACGCCGGGTAACTCGCGAGGTCGCGCGTCACCACGGCATTGACGCGGTGGAATTCCCGCTCGATGAGGCGCTCGCGCGCTTCCAGGCCGAGCGACAGGATCACTTCGCGGTTGCGCGCCGACAGCCGCCGTTCGATCGTCTGCAGCGAGCGTGCGCCGAGGCGCGCCGCGGCGTGCACGGTGCGCCCCGTCGAGCGCAGCAGTTGATGGGCCGGGCGGCGCCCGAGGTACATGACGAAGACCAGGGCCGCGAGCCAGATGGCGAGCGACAGCCCGGGCTGGTCCGACCAGAGGGTCAGCAGATCGGTGGACATGGAGGTTCCTCCGCTTCGAGTGAGTGGGTGCGGCAGGCCCGGTGGGCGTACGCCGCGTGACGCAGACAGTTGTACGGGCAGGCGGTGAGAATTCGGTGAGAATCGCCGTCCAAACAGTGCGCCAGTCCGCAAAACGTGCTCGACCCGGGGCCGCCCGCCCGGGCCCTTGGCTATACTCGCCCGACGTGCCCCGGCGGCTGCCGCAAGACCAGGCGGCCGGAGGTCTCGAGCAATGGCGACGATTTTCTGGGTCGAGGACCAGGCCCACTGGGTGGACAGGTTCGAGGCGGTGCTGACGGGCTCGGATTTCGACGGGCGGGCCAACCGCCTCGAGGTGTTCCGTTTCCCGGAGGCCGCCCTGCAGCGGATCGCCCGCGCCGGCGAGCGCCCGGACGTGGCGATTCTCGATGCGCGCATGAAAGGCCGCGACGAGGCGGGGTTCTCCGTCGCCGCCGCCCTGGCCCGCAGGTGGCCGGGGCTGCCGATCATCTACCTGTCCGAGCACAGCGGCACCGGCGTCGAGCGCGATGCGCTCGAACGCTTCGGGGCGGCGGATTTCATCGCCAAGCACCAGCGCAACGTCGAGGAGGTGTTGTGCTGGCGGATCAGGGCCGCCCTGCGCCTGCACGCCTCCGGGTGCGAGCCCGGCAATGCCGCCGGCATGATCGCGAGCGGCCCGTTGCGTATCGACCCCACCACCTGGGAGGTCTACTGGCACGGTGTGAAACTCGCCAACCCCGCCAACCCGAAACGCCCGCTGTCGCCCATGCCGCGCAAGATCCTGCGCTGCCTGGTGGAGCGTGCGCCGCGCGCCGTCAGCGCGCCGCAGGCGGCGGAGTACCTCGACGTGGATCCGGACAAGTTCTCCTACGCGGCCTATCGCCAGCACATCCGGACGCTGCGCCGCGCGTTCGATGCCGCGGCGGGCGGCGACGGTGAGTTCACGGCCCTGTGCCGCGGCGGCACGGGGATCGTGGCGTTCGGCGAGGAGGGCGCGTACTGCTGGAAGGAGCCGCGCGGTGGCCGATGAGCTGCAGGGCCTCGAAGCGAGTCCGGTGAACCGCGTTCGCATCGGCTACCCGTGGGCGAGCACCGGCGTCGGCCTGCTGCTCGCCGTGTACCTGTTCGCCACCTCCAACGACGACCTGGTCGCGCGCTACGCGATTCCCCCCGACGCCTCGCGCTGGGACTACCAGCTGCTCGCCATCGCGCTGTTCGTCGCGGTGGTGTTCTTCGACGCCATCCGTTTCTTCCGGCGGCTGCAGGCGTACGCGGTGCGCATGGCGAAGTACGAGGAGCAGGTGCGCGAGCTGCTGGCCGCCAAGCGCGAGCTGCAGACGCGCGCGCACAAGTATTCGCGCCACGCCGACAAGCTGAAGCTGTTCATCAGCGACCGGCTGCTCGAGTACATCGAGTACGACGAGCGCTACCTGCATTTCAAGAGCATCGCCGCGGAGATCCGCCACAACGGCGTGATCTGCTACGACCAGGTGCAGACCGTGCTGCGCGCGGCGATCGCCGGGAGCGAGGGGGCGCGCCAGGGCGCCTACCGCGAGGCGCTGGAGAGGCTGGTGTACTTCTGGGACCAGCTGGACCTGGTCACCGCCGACAACATCGCCATGCACGTGGCGAACAAGACCTACGAGTGCGAGGAGCACCATTACCAGTCGCTGCTGCGCGAGGACGGCGACACGGCGCCGCTGTCGCCGACTTTCGAGATGCGCCGCGCGGTGGCGCGTGCGCTCGGCGGTTTCGTGGACGAGCCGCGCCGCCTGCAGGAGTCGCTCGTGCATGCCGCGGGCACCGGGTGCTACGAGGACGCACGCTACCTGGTGGAACTCGACGACGCGGGCGCGCTGCTCGGCAACGAGAACCACGTGGTGCTGCTGGCGGAGAACCTGCTGAACAACGCCGAGTGTTACGCCGACAAGGGGCGGCGACGCGGCGTGCATGCGCGCATCGCCGTGCGCCTGCACGTCGCCGACGCCCGGGCGGTGCTGAGCGTCTACAACCCGGGCCCGCACATCGATGCGCAGCACGCCCAGCAGATCTTCCAGCTCGGCTTCTCGACGCGCCGCGGCAAGGAGGCGCAGGGCAAGGGGCTGGGCCTGTTTTTCGTCAACGAGATCGTGCGCGGGTTCGAGGGCACCATCGCTTTCGACAACGTCGCCAACGCCGCGGACACCCTCTCGGTGCGTTTGCAGATGGCCGACGGCGAGGTCCGCAGCGAGGTCGTCGAGATCGAGACCCGTGACGGCCTGCCGTTGTGTCGGGCGGCGCGCTCGACGCTGCCCGAGAGGTCGCTGGAGTGGAAGCTGCCGCAGTGCGTGACGCGCGTCGAGGTCTCGCCGCAATCGGCGGCCGCCACGCATGCCTTCGGCGACTTTGCCGCGGAACAACGCGAGGAACTGCTCGACCCGCGTGAGCGGGCACTGCCGCGTTGGTCGCTCCGCGTCGACAACCGCAAGCAATCCGCGCGCGTGGTGCTCACGCCGCTCGACGTCGGCGGCGTGCGCTTCGAGGTGCGCCTGCCCACCGCGCAGGCGCGCCTGGAGGCGAGCGAACGCGACGAGCAGGACGCCGACCCCGACGAGCTCGAGGCCCTGCGCGGGCGACTCCCGGAGATCGGCCAGGCGCGCTGAAACGCTCGCCGGGCGTCCGGGCGCCCGCCGCGCAGGCCCGGGCGAAGACCGCTCGCTCCGGCAGCCGCCGACTCCGCCCGGCGAGCGGGCTCCCGCCCACAACAACGCCCGGGGCGTTGCCGCGCCGGCACCCGCCGCTTCCCGTCCGGGTGGCTGAGATCACAACCGGTTGATATTCCTGGCGAATTATCTTGCCAGGCGGTCGCGTGCCGATTTCGGTTGACGAATCCAAGAAACGGGACTATCTTCCCGTTTATGAAAAACGGGATACATGTCCCATTTTTATGCCCGATGTGAAACAAGCCATCGCGAACGGACTCGCGAGAATGCTGGATCCGTTGATCAAGATGCTGATTCGCTACGAGATCACCCATCGCGAGTTCGCGGACCTGGCCAAACGCGCCTACGTGAAAGCCGCCTACCGGCATTTCCCGATCCCCAACCGCAAGAAGACCTATTCGCGCGTGGCGGTGCTGACCGGTTTGAGCCGCAAGGAGGTGGTGCGCATCGTCAATCTCGAGGCCGCCGAGGTGCCCGTCTCGAGCGGGCCGCTCAACCGTGCGGCGCGCGTCATCAGCGGCTGGCTGCGCGACCCCGACTTCCTCGACGAGCGCGGCGAGCCGCGGGAGCTGCCGCTACGCGACGCGCCGCTCAGCTTCGAGGCGCTGGCCGCGCGCTACAGCGGTGACATCACCGGCCGGGCGATCCTCGACGAGTTGCTGCGCGTGGGCGCGGTGAGCAGGCCGGCTAAAGACCGTGTCAAGCTGGTGCACCACGCCTACGTCCCCGAGAGCGGGGCGCCGGAGAAGGTGGAGATCGTCTCGACCTGCGTCGCTGACCTGCTCGAGACGGCGGTCCACAACGTGGAGGACGACGGCGGCGACCCGCGCTTCCAGCGCCAGGTCGCCTACCGGCACATCCCGGCGCGCTACGCCGAGGAGTTCCGGGCCTTCAGCCACGCCCGCGCCGATGCGCTGATCCGCGAGGTCGACGCGTGGCTGGCGGCGAAGAAGGCGCTGGCCGGCGACGAGGAGGGCGCGCAGACGCGGCGCGTCGGGCTGGGCGTCTACTACATCGAGAACGAAGAAGACCAAGGCGGGGGAATGACATGAACCTGTTCGAGCGCGGCGTACGATCCTGGCTGGCGGTGTCGATACTCGCGCTGGCGCTCGCCGGCTGCGGCGGCGGCGGAGGCGCCGACGGCGACGACGGGCCGATCGGCTCGGGCGCCTTTCCGGCCGGCACGCGCGTCGCCGGTACCGTCGCCAGGGGGGCGCCGGTCGCCAACGCGCAGGTGATCTGCCGCGACGTCGACGGCGAGCGGCGCCGCACCACCACCGACGCCTCGGGCGCCTACGAACTGGACGTCAGCGGCCTCACCGGGCCGCTGCTGATCAAGGTGGAGCAGGCGCCCGAGCCGGTATTCACCGTCGCGGCGGACCTGGCGGGCGGGCGTGCCAACACCGTCAATGTGCACCCCCTGTCGGACCTGGTGGCGCGCAACTGGTACAGCACCCGGGGTCGCGACATCGCCGCCGAGTTCGATGCCGGCGGCGCGGGCGCCGAGCAACCGCAACCCGCCCAGGTCGCCGCGCTCAGAGACGCGCTGAGCGCGCTGCTGGCGCTGGCGTTCGGTGAGTTCGGGCTGGCCGCGGACTTCAATTTCGACAACGACCCGTTCGCCGCCGACGGCACCCTGTTCGACCGCCTGCTCGATCACATCAGCGTGCGCATCGAGCGCAACGCGGTGACCATCGTGCTGCGCGACCCGGTGACCGGCATCGAGGGCGCGATCGTGATCGCCTTCGACCTGGCGGCGGATTTCGCCGCGCCCGACACCCAGGCACCGGAAGCGTTCGCCGTGGTGGCGGTGGTGCCGGCTTCGCAGACGGAGATGGTGGTGGTGTGGAACGCTTCGCGCGACAACGTCGGCGTGGCCGGCTATCGCGTGTTCCGCGACGGTGCGGCGCTCGGCGAATCGCCTTTCCCGGTGCTCATCGACACGGGCCTGGGTGCGCAGAGCCGGCACTGCTATGCCGTCGAGGCGTTCGATGCGGCCGGCAACACCTCGCCGCGCAGCGCGCCTGCCTGCGCCACCACGCTCGCGCAGCCCGACACCTCGGCACCGGCGGCGCCCGAGGACCTGCGGGCGGCATCGAGCGACGGCCAGCGCGTCGATCTCACCTGGGACGTCGCACCGGAGAACGACGTCCTCGGCTACCACGTCTATCGCAGCCTGACGCCGGGTGTGCCCGGGACCAAGCTCGCAACCGTCATCGCCAATCGCTACAGCGATTCCGAAGTGAGCGCCGGCACCGAGATCTGCTACCAGGTGCGGGCCTTCGACGGCGCGTTGAACCTGTCCGAGCCCAGCGCCGAGGTCTGCATCACCCCGCAGTCGGCCGACCCCCGGGCGCCGCGCAACACGACGGCGCCGGACTTCGTCAACGGCGGCGCGAACGCCACCGGCTCGCGCACTTTGCTGCTGACCCTGGCCGCGGACGACGACATCGGCGTGACCGGCTATTTCGTGGCGGACAACGCCCGGGCCGGCGGGCAATGCCGGGCACCGCAACGCCCGCTGGCGAGCGACCCGGGCTGGGAGGGCGTGAGCGCGAGCGCCGACTACGACGCCATCGTCTCCTACGCGGTGAGCAGGGTTTATACCGACGACGAGGTGATCTGCGTGTACGTGTGGTTCCGCGACGCCGACGGACGCCTCAGCAGCGTCGCGATCGACAGTATCGCGTTCGAAGACAGCAGCGACCCGGTGAACGCAACGGCGGCCGATTTCATCGACGGCGGCAGCCCGGCGACCTCGTCGCGCAGCGTTTCGCTCGCGCTCTCGGCGAGCGACGACGTGGCGGTCACGGGCTACTACGTCGCCGATGCGGCGTCCGGCGGCGCGACCTGCGTGCCACCGCCTCCACCGGCGACGAACGCCCCGGGCTGGACGGCCGTCACGCCGGCGGCGACCTACATCGACACCGTGCCCTACACGCTGGGCGCGCAGCATCCCACCGGGACTCAAGTCTGCGTGCACGTGTGGTTCCGCGACGGCGGCGGCAACCTGAGCGACGCGGCCAGCGACAGTATCGTTCTCGAGATCTTCCGCGAGACCTTCCAGGGCGGTACCGGCCCCTGGTTCGCCGAGAACGGGGTGTGGCAGGTCGGCACACCGAGCGCCGGCCCGCCGGCGTGTGCCAGCGGCACGCAGTGCCTGGGCACGGTTCTCGCCGGCGCCCACCCGGTCGACACCGACAGCCGGTTCATCGGCCCGGGCATCGACCTGCCGGCGCTCGGCCCCGGCGAGGAAATCCACTTGCGCTTCCAGCACTGGTTCTCCTACGCCACAAACGACGCCGGCCAGGTGCAGGTCGCCGTGTGGGACGCGGCGGGCTCGGCCTGGGGCAACTGGGTGAGCGTCGGCGCGCCGGTGGTCGATACGTCCGGCTGGTCGTTGAAGGACGTCGAGCTCACGGCTTTCGCCGGCCAGCGCATCCGACTGGGGTTTCTGCACACCGCCGCGGACAGCCTGGCGAGCTTCGGCTGGTACATCGACGACATCGAGATCGTCGCCGGGCTGCCGCGCTTCACGGGCGACTTCGAAACCGGTTGGGACGAGTGGGGCGCCGACGTCGGCGTGTGGCAGGTCGGTACGCCGACGCGCGGGCCGGCGGCCTGCGCAACGGGCAACCAGTGCGCCGGCACCGAACTCGACGGCGCCCACGGTGTCGCGACCGATAGCCGCCTGGTCGGTGCGACGATGAGGTTACCCGCGGTCGACGCGGGCGAGGAAGTGCACCTGCGCTTCCAGACCTGGTTCAGCTACTCGTCCAACGACAGCGGGCAGGTGCAGGTCGCGGTGTGGGACGACACCGCGCTGACCTGGGGCGCGTGGACCG
>JBFJWO010000282.1:0-6936 GCA_041623575.1 Gammaproteobacteria bacterium | reverse complement strand
GGTGTCCGACCAGGAGTTGAACTTCTCGATGATCCAGGCGGCGACGCCGACGGGGCTGTCCATCATGGCGTAGCTCAGCGTTTGCGGCTTCGTCGCCTGCTGGGTGCGGTAGCCGCTCTCGATTTCCTGTTCCCGTTCGAAGCGCGCCGCCCAGGCTTGCTCGTCGGCGCCCTCGGGGCCGCCCGCGGTGCGCATGGTCATGATGTTGAGATGGATGGCACGACACGCAGGTGCGTGCTCGAAACCGAGCCAGGACGAGATGGCGCCCCCCCAGTCGCCACCCTGAGCCAGAAAGGCGTCGTATCCCAGCACATCGGTCATCAGTCCGGCAAACAGGCCGGCTATCCGGCGCGGGCCGTACGGACGCGGCGGGCGTGCGGAGAAACCGAAACCCGGCAGGGAAGGCGCGATCACATCGAACGCGTCCTCGGCATCGCCGCCGTGGCGCTGCGGATCGGCCAGGGGTCCGATGATGTCCAGGAATTCGACGACCGAGCCCGGCCAGCCGTGTGAAATGATCAGCGGCATGGGCGCCGGGCCGCTGCCTTTCTCGCGGATGAAGTGCAGGTCGATACCATCGACGGGCGCGAGGAAGTGCGAGAAGCCGTTGATGCGGGCTTCCTGTTTGCGCCAGTCGAACTCGTCGACCCAGTAGGCGCACAACGCCTTCATGTAATCCAGGTTGGTGCCGTAGGCCCAGCCGCCGTCGTCGGGCATCTGGTGCCACGGGTAGTCGGCAACGCGACGGCGGATGTGCTCGAGCGTTTCGTCCGCAACGTCGATCCGGAACGGTTTGATGGTGGCCATGGGGTGCGGAGTACCTCGGTTGGTCAGGGATCGAAACGCCATCGACCGCACGCCGCCGGTGCGTAGCCTGTCGCTGTCGCCGGTGTCGGCAATGCCGCCCGCGGCGGGCCAGATGGGCTTCCTACCGGTGAGAGAAATAACATGAGAAAAGAAACATAATTTTATGATTTATATCAAAACTCATTAACTCAGGTGTTCGCGGCAGGGAACGATCTGACGCGAAGTTCACGCCTTCGAGGTGTCTACGTCACGGCGAAGGCGTGCAACAGTCACTTACGAGCCCCCGTGCGCCGGGTAGAGTCCTTCGAGGACCACACCATAGGGACGTGCCGCCATGAACACCCCCACCCCACGAGAGCGCCTGTGGATCGAGCGCGGCGAGTGGCTGGGCCGCCGGCTGCGAGAGACGATCGCCGCGACGGCCCGCCTGCTGCACCGACGCGAGGCCCAGGGCAAGCGCAGGTTTCGCGCGCGTACAGCGCGCTGACCCAGGCCCGGCGTCGCGTTGCGAGCGGCGCCGAGTCGCAGGGGCCTGCACGTGTGCGGGCAGCGAGCGGGCCGGCACTGTGTGCCGCGCTTGCCTGGCACGCCTCACGCGGGTCGCGCGTGGAACAGCTCGCGCCTGATCAGGCCCTCGGCCAGCGCCGCCAGCCCCGCCGTGCGGCGTTCGCAGGTCTCCGTGACCCGTTGCTCGCCGAGCAGTGCGATCAGCGGGCCGCGTCTCTGCGTCTCGAGGTCGGCGATCGCGCGCAGCGATGACTCGTACTGCGGCGTGAGATCGATCTGCGCGCAGACGGCCCACCCCGATTGCGTAAGGAGTTCGCGATAAGGAGCCGCCGATTGGACGAACGGCGGGCCCGCTGCCGCCGCGCGCCGGGCGGCGTCGGCGTCGAGCCCGTCCGCAATGGAGATGACCGAGAACACCATGACGCCGTCGCCGCGGAGCACGCGGCGACACGAACGCAGCACCTCGCGTTTGGCTGGCAGACAGCACAGGACGTCGGAGTGCACCAGCGCATCGAAGCAGTCGTCTGTGAACGGCAGCGCCGTCCCGTCCCCCGCCACCGCCCAGGCCGTGCCGGCGAGGGCGTCCGCGCGCGCGCGCCGACGCAGCGCACGCAAGCCGGAGATCGGCACATCGATCAAGGCCGCTTCGCATCCGGAACGGTGGGCGAGGTACAGCCCGGGCCAGCCGGCACCCGTGCCGACCTCGAGCAGGCGCTTGTGCGGCGCCAGGTCGAGCAATTCGAGCATCCGGTCGGCTTCGGCGTCGGTGGTCCAGCTGGTGGCGCTGTAGTCGCAGCCGCAGGCCGCGTGCTGGATCTCGCGCAGCAGCGCGCTGTGCGCCAGGTCGTAGCGCTGCTCGAAACGCTCGAACATGGCCGGCTCGTCGGCACCGCGTGTGGGCATGCTCAGGATAACGCCTTGCTTGCACCAGGCGGCCGCGGGCGCAAGCCCGTCGGTCGGCGGCCACCTTCGACGCCGGACGCGGCGAAAGCGTTCCCGGTGCACAGGTCCCGGGAATATAGCTTCGCGGATCGGTGGGGACAATGGTCGTTCGCCGGTCCCGACCGGCGAAGCGCGCAGCATTGCGCGCGGGCAGCACCTCCAGTGGCTGGTGAAACGCCCTGAGGCCAGCGGCCATGGCGCGTGGCAGGCAGTGCGCGCAGCGCTGAGTCCCCGGCAACCCGGCCGCGACGTTTGACAGCGACATCGCCGATTTGTCATCGTCCTGCGGTTCGGCGGCTGGGTCGTGGCTGTTGCGCGCGCTGGCCGACGCCGTCAGGCGTCGGTGCGGTGCACCAGGGGGCATGGCGATGGCAACGCCGTCGCGCGATTTGGTAGATTCCGCATTTCGGCGGTGGTGGATCCCGACAGGGCGATGGACCGACCGTTCGCGAACGCAGCGCAGCCAGGATGTACCGATCGTGCCGTCTCGAAAGCCAGCCCCAGCATCGCCGTCGCCCGGATCCAGACGGCCGGCCGCGCCGGACCCTTGCAGCCAGGCGCGACCTGGCGAAACCGGTGATTCCCGTTCGAACGCACCCGACGACGCGGACGATGCGAACGGTCCGAGCGGCCGCGCAGTCGGCGCCGGGAGCGTGAGCGCCGTGCGCCAGGCCGCTCGATGCGGGATGGTGGCTTGCGCCGCCGGCGCGACTCGGCGCGTCGCCGTCGCGCTCGGGCTGCCGGAACCCGCGCCGCAAGGGACGAGGACGCTGTGAACACGTTCGACGCGCCGTTGGACTTCCTCTCCGTGGGTCACCTGTCATTCGATGTCCACCGGCGTGCGGGCAACGACCTGCTGCCAGCCGAGCCTGGCGGTGCGTCCGCCTACACGGCGCTGGTGGCGAAGGCGCTGGGGCTCGGCCGGGTCGGGCTCGCGGCGAGCGCCGGTGAGGACTACGACAGCTCGCGACTCGCCGAGCGGTTGTCGGTGTCGCTGCTCACCGGCCCTCGCTCCACGGTGTTCGAGGTCGACGAGATCGCCGGCGAGCGCCGGCAGAAACTGCTGAGCAGGGCGCTCCCCGTGCCCCGGGAGCTGGTAGCACGCGCGACCACGCCCGGGATACTCATGGTGTGCCCGCTGCTCGACGAGTTGCCGCTCGACTGCCGCGAATGGTTCGCGCCCGGGTTTTCCTGCCTGCTTCCCCAGGGCTGGTTCCGCACCGTGGGCGACGGCGGGTACATCGAGATTCGCGAGCCGCCGGTGCGGGACATCCGCGGGCGCTGGGACGTGATCGTCCTCTCGGAGCACGAGGCGCGCACTTGCGAGAGCCTGGCGCCCTGGCGGCGGTTGTGCACCCAGCTCGTGGTCACGCACGGCGAGCGTGGTGCGCAGGTGCACAGCAAACAGGTGGTGGACATCCCGGCCGTGCCCGCGGTGACGGTGGTCGACGACACGGGCGCGGGCGACGTGTGGGCGGCGGCCTACTGCGTTAAGTACGTCGAGACCGGCGATACCGCCACGGCCGGGCGCTACGCCAGTGCCTGCGCGGCGACCTGTATCGCGGGCCACGGCCTCGGGGGCGTACCGCGCTCGCCTGCCGACGTCGAGCAGGCCTACCTCGCGCTGAGCGCCTGCCCATGAGCCCCGGCAGCGCCGCGGCGCCGGGGGCGCGGCTCGTCCTGTTCGATGTCGCGCACCTCTACTACCTCCCGCAGTTCCTGCCCATCTGCCGCGAGCTGCGCCGGCGCGGCGGCGACGCGGAACTGGTGATCTACGCCGATCAGCCGGACGCGGAGGCGGCGCGCGCGGCGGCGGTGGCGAGCGGGGTCCGGTTCACCGAGTGCGCCTCGCTCGACGACGCCTTGCGCCACTATCGCGAGCGCGAGCCGGACTGGATCGTGTTCGGCAACAGCTACCGCGACCTCGCGAAACTGCCGGGCGGCACTCGCACCGCCATGGTCAACCACGGCGCCGGGATCAAGTCGGCCGGCTACGCCCCGGAGATGAACGCCATGGACGTGCGCTTCGTCGAGGGCCGGCACCACTTCGACGTGTTGCGCGAAATGTACCCGCAGCGGCACTTCGTGCACGCCGGGTTCGCCAAGCTCGACCCGCTGATCAACGCCGAACAACCCGCGCTGCCGCTGGCCGAACTCGGGCTGGACCCGGGCAGGCCGACGGTGCTCTACGCGCCGACCTTCTACCCGAGCTCCATGGACAGGATGGCCGACAGCCTGCCGGGCGACCTGGCGGGCTGCAACCTGCTGGTCAAGCTCCACCACTTTTCCCTGACCAAATCGCGTTACCGCTCGCACGTGGACAAGACAGCGCGCTGGGCGCGTTCGCCCAACGTCTACGTGGCCGGTGCCGGGGACTACTCGCTGGCGCCGTTCCTGCAGAGCGCGGACCTGCTGATCAGCGATGCCTCCACCACGCTGTTCGAAGCGGCGGCGCTCGACAAGCCCGTGGTGTGGTGCGATTTCATCACGTTTCGCTGGACCTACCGAGGCATCCTGAGTTTTCGCCGCCGCGCACGCATGGACCAGCGCATGGACCGGTTCGCCGACATCGCGCGCCACGCCGGTCGCTACGCAGAACTCGCCGGCGCCGTGCGCGAGCAGCTCGAACACCCGGAGATGTTCCGCGCCCGGCGTGCCCAATACGCCGAGCTGCTGCTGGGGCCCTGCGACGGCAAGGCGTCGCAGCGGATCGTCAGCTACCTGATCGGGGAATCCTCGGCAGCACACGATCGCGGGTGAGCCCGAGCTCCCAGGGCTCGTCGACGTCCGACCAGTAGCGCTCGCCGGTGTCGAACACGCCAGCGCGTCCGTCCGCGGCCAGCGCTCGCACGCCGGCAGACAGGCTCTCGTCATGGGGCACGCTGTCGCGCAGCGCGTCGAAGATCGCCGGTGAGCACAGGAAGACGCCGGTGTCGAAACAGTTGTACGGTTCTATGCCCTTGCCGATCGTCTTGATCCGCGATTGCTCTGCGAATACCCGGGTCACGTCCAGCGGGTCGATGTCCGGGTTGTCGATGCGCTTGTCGACGGCGAGCACCAGCCCGTCGAACGCCGGTTGTGCGCCCGCGAGCGCGATCAGGTCGCGCACCACGGACGCCTCGTAGATGTGATCGCTCATCGACAGGATGAACGGTTCGCGGGCGAGCTCGTCGCGTGCCGCGAGCACCGACAGCCCGTTGCCGCGCCGGTAGTCGTCGTTGACCACCACCGTGATCGGCACGCCGAGCCGATCCTGCGCGCGCGCCAGAAAGGGTCGCAGCAGCTCCTGCAGGTGCCCGACCGCCACCACGAAGCCGTCGACCCCGCCCTCGATGCAGTTGCGCATCACGTGCTCGATCAACGGCGTATCGCCGAGCAGGGTGAGCGGCTTGCTGCGCCCGGGCGGGCAAAGCCGGCTGCCCATCCCGGCGGCGATGATCAGGCAACGCATCGTCAGCGGCGCGCGCGCCGGCCTGCCGGCACCGGCGACGGAAGTTGTGGAACAAACGAACTGTGGGACATGTGGCGGTCCTCGCCGGTCGATGCGTCGGATTGCCGATGCCCGCGATACTGGCGCGATGTCGCGCGGCCGGCGTCGGCGGATAGTACCCCAACCCCGAGCCCGGGGTGTAGCCGGTCCACGGGCCGGGCAGGGTGGAGCGGCTTAGATCATCTTCTGTCTCAGATATGTCTCGCAACTAATTGATAAAAAACGCTATTAAAGTCAGGTAGGAATTCAAACCAGGTTGTTTTCGGCGGTGTGGGGTCGGCAGTTGCCCGGGCGGGGCGGAGGCAGCAGCGGGCCGGCCCGCGCCGGTGGCATAGCGCCATCGAGGCGCGACGGGCACGCCGGGCCGATCTTGCGTATCCTCACTGCCGAGCGAAACGCGGAACAGGCATGCCCAGCGAAACCACTCAGTCGTCCTTCCCCGCACCCCGGGTCATCGAGATCGAGACCGATCGCGTCCTGAACCGCCGCCAGCACCACTTCGGCGTGATCGACATCGGCTCCAACTCGATCCGGCTGGTGGTCTACGACGACCTCAGCCGTTCCCCGTTTCCCCGCTTCAACGAGAAATCCATCTGTGCGCTCGGTGCGGGACTCGACGCCGACGGCAACTTCACCGGCAAGGCGATCACCCGCGCGGTGCAGGCGATCCGGCGGCTCGAGGACATCGCCCGGGCCATGGAGGTGGAGCGCATCGACGTCCTCGCCACCGAAGCGACGCGCAAGGCCAGGAACGCCGGCGTGTTCCTCGACGCCGTTCGTGAGGCGACGGGACTGGAGACCCGGGTTCTCGACGGCACCGAGGAGGCGACCTATACCGCGTTCGGTGTGATCTCGGGGTTCTTCCAACCCAAGGGGCTGGTGGGCGACATCGGCGGCGGCAGCCTGGAGATGGCCGAGATCCTCGGTGACCGGGTCGGCGAACGCCTGGCTTCGATGCCGCTCGGCGCGTTGCCGGTCAAGGCGATGCTCGACAAGGGGTTGGACGCGGCCAAGAAAGAGATCGACGACATCCTCCAGGCCGGCCTGCCGCCGTTGCTGACCGAGCCGGTACTGTACGCCGTCGGTGGCGGCTGGCGTGCGTTGGCGCGTGTTCACATCGCCATGAACGAAGGGCCGATCAGCGTCGTGCACGGCTACGAGATCGCGGCTGCCGAGGTCCGCGCGCTGGC
>JBFJWO010000281.1:0-6940 GCA_041623575.1 Gammaproteobacteria bacterium | reverse complement strand
GTCAGCGAGATCGGCTCGCCGTTCACCAGCGCGGCGCGCTCGGCGGGCGCGACAGTGCGTTTGGCCGGCGTGTCCGCGGTCTTCTGGCACGCCACCAGCGCCGAGGCGCCGAGGACGATTGCCAGGGCGCCGGCCGCACCGCGCCACGTCGGTCTCATTGCGCGCTCCGCGCCACCGCGCAGTCCGCCCGGGCCCGAGCGCGCGACGTCGCAGCGATCCCTGCCGGGCGTCACGGGTCCTCCGCTGCCGCCGCGCTGTCGTCGTGGCGCATGTGGCGGGCCAGGTAGACGCCGATCACCAGCACGAAAACGAACGTCAGGCCGATCAGCGCGAACTTGAAATTCACCCAGGCTTCCTCGCTGGCGCTGGCTGCCTCGCACAGGTCCGGCTCGGCGCCGAACTCGGGGCGGGCGCAGTCCAGGGTCTCGATCGCTTCGCCGCTGAGCGCCGGCAGTGCCGCAAGCATTCCCGCCTCGGCGCGCTGGTAGGCAAGGGCGAAGTAGATGTTGCCCGCCCCGGCGAGGAAAAAGAACGCGACCCACATCAGGTTGGCCCGGTTCCAGATCGGCCCGGGCACGTCGATGGCATGCCCGGCCATGCGCTCGAACAGCGTCTTCTTGCCGAACAGCTGCGGGATCAGGAACACCACGGCGAAGGCCCAGTTCACCAGGGTCGGCTTCCACATGATGAAGGACTTGTCGCGCAGCACGATGGTCAGGCCGCCGAGCACGAAGATCAGTGCGCCGGAAATGATGTGGGTCTTCTCGAGCTTGCGTTCGCGAACCCACGACACACCCATTTGCACGCAGGTGGCGGCGATGGCCACCGCGGTGGCGAGGAAGATGTCCTTGGTCGCGTAGTAGATCGCAACGAACAGCAGCACCGGGAAGGTATCGAACAGGAATTTCATGAGGAGGTTGCAGAGTCTCGCGCAACGGCGCGACGGCCGGGGCCGCTACGCCGGGTTGGCTGGCGCGCGCCCGGCGCCAGAAATGGCGTGTATCTTACCGGAAATGCCGCTAGCATGCCGGGCGCGCCATGGCCCAGTACTTCGAGATCCACCCGACCCACCCGCAACAGCGATTGATCGCCCAGAGCGTCGCGATCGTCGAGGACGGGGGCGTCATCGTCTACCCCACGGACTCCTGTTACGCGATCGGCTGCAGCATCGGCGACAAGCGCGCGATGGACCGTATCCGCGCCATCCGCAAGGTCGACAGCAGTCACCATTTCACCCTGGTCTGCCGCGACCTCTCCGAGATCGCGACCTACGCGCGGGTGGACAACGCCGCCTACCGGCTGTTGCGCACACTGACGCCCGGGCCCTATACCTTCCTGTTGCGCGCGACCGCCGAGGTGCCGCGCCGGCTGCAGAACCCTCGCCGCAAGACCATCGGCCTGCGGGTGCCCGACCACGTGGTGACGCAGGCGCTGCTGACGGCGCTCGGCAAGCCCCTCATGAGCAGCACGCTGCTGCTGCCGGGCCGCGAGCTGCCGCCGGCCGACCCGCACGACATCCGCGCCGAACTCGAGCACCTCGTCGACCTGATCATCGACGGCGGCCACTGCGGGCTCGAGCCTACCAGCGTCATCAACCTGGCCGGCGACGCGCCGGAGGTCCTGCGCCGCGGCAAGGGCGACGTCGCCTTCCTGGTCGACTGAGCGCGACGCCCGCCCACGGCTGCGCTGCCGGCTCTTCGGGCGCGCCCGGGCTTGGCGTATAATCCGGCGGCAACGTCCGGTCCGGAGGGCCGCGGCACACCCGCAGCGGGCAGAAATTCCTCGTAAGCTGCTGTTTGAGTTGAAAAATATCCATCGTACCGGTTGCGGCGAGAGCCGCGGCGGCGCGTGCGTCCACTCGGCTTCCCGGAGATCGCCGATCACGTGAACAACGGTTCCACGCAACAGCGGCGGGTGCTGTCGGGCATGCGTCCGACCGGGCGGCTTCACCTCGGGCACTACCACGGCGTGCTCAAGAACTGGGTCGACCTGCAGCACACCTACGACTGCTTCTTCTTCGTCGCCGACTGGCACGCGCTGACCACTCACTACGAGGACCCGGCCATCATCGAGGCGACCGTGTGGGACATGGTCATCGACTGGCTGGCGGCCGGCGTGAGCCCGGGGTCGGCATGCCTGTTCGTGCAGTCGCGCGTTCCCGAGCACGCGGAGTTGCACCTGTTGCTGTCGATGATCACACCGCTCGGCTGGCTGGAACGGGTACCGAGCTACAAGGACCAGCAGGAGCGGCTGAAGGAACGGGACCTGGCCACCTACGGGTTCCTCGGCTACCCGTTGCTGCAAAGCGCCGACATCCTGATCTACAAGGCCGGTTTCGTGCCGGTGGGCGAGGACCAGGTGGCGCACGTCGAGCTCACGCGCGAGATCGCGCGGCGGTTCAACCACATGTACGGGCGCGAGCCCGATTTCGAGCAAAAGGCCGAGACCGCGATTGCCAAGATGGGCAAGAAGAACGCGCGCCTGTACCGTGAGCAGCGCCGGCGCTACCAGGAGCAGGGCGACCAGCAGGCGCTGGAGGTCGCACGCGCCTTGCTGCAGTCCCAGCAGAACATCTCGGTGGGTGACAAGGAGCGCCTGTTCGGGTTCCTGGAGGGCTCGGGCAAGATCATCCTGGTCGAACCCCAGGCGCTGCTGACGAGCGCCGCGCGGATGCCGGGGCTGGACGGTCAGAAGATGTCCAAGTCCTACGCCAACACCATCGAGTTACGCGCCGACCCCGACGAGGTGACCCAGAAGCTGCGCACCATGCCGACCGACCCGGCGCGGGTGCGCCGGAGCGATCCCGGCGACCCCGAGAAGTGCCCGGTGTGGCAGTTTCATCACATCTACTCCGACGAGCGGACGCGGGACTGGGTGGTGGAGGGCTGCCGTTCGGCCGGCATCGGCTGCCTGGAGTGCAAGCAACGCGTGATCGACGAAGTCGTCACCGAGTTGCAGTCGTTGCGCGAGCGCGCCCGCGAGTACGAAGAAGACCCCGAGGTCGTTCGCGAGATCATCGCCGAGGGCTCGGAGGTGGCGCGCGACGCGGCGCGCGATACGCTCGACGAGGTGCGCAAGGCCATGGGCCTGGCCTACCGTTGAGGGGCGCCAGGCCATGAGCATCCAGCCACCGGGCGCCGCCCTGCAGGAGGAAATGCCGTTCGCGGTCGTGCAGGGCGAACCGATGACCGTGCTGCCGCGCGACCTCTACATACCGCCCGATGCGCTGGAAGTGATCCTCGAGGCTTTCGAGGGGCCGCTCGACCTGCTGCTGTACCTGATTCGCCGCCAGAACCTGGACATCCTCGACATCCCCATCGCCGAGATCACCGCCCAGTACATGGAGTACATCGCGATGATGGAGGAGTTGCGCCTCGAGATCGCCGCCGAGTACCTGGTGATGGCGGCGGTGCTCGCCGAGATCAAGTCGCGCATGCTGCTGCCGCGCGTGCACGAGCACGAGGAGGAGGAAGACCCGCGCGCCGAACTCGTGCGCCGCCTGCAGGAGTACGAACGCTACAAGCAGGCCGCCGAGGACCTCGACGAGCTGCCGCGCATGGAACGCGACCTGTTTCCGGTCGCCCCCGCGTTGCCGGTGCTGCAGCGCCGCCTGCTGCTGCCCGACGTGACCCTCGAGGAACTGCTGCGCAGCATGCGCGCGGTGATGGAGCGCGCCGAGATGTACTCCCACCACCACATCCAGCGCGAAGCGCTGTCGGTGCGCGAACGCATGACGCACGTGTTGAGCACTCTGCGCGAGCACGGCTTCACCGAGTTCGTCCGCTTGTTCAAGCCCGAGGAGGGACGGCTGGGCGTGGTCGTCACCTTCATCGCGCTGCTGGAATTGCTGAAGGGCTCGCTGATCGAGCTGGTGCAGTCCGAGCCCTTCGCCCCTATCTACGTCAAGCCGGCGGCCGGCGCCGTGCAGGACGCCGAGCAGGAGGAGATCGCGTGACTCCCGAGGAACTGAAGCGCGTGCTGGAGGCGCTGCTGCTGGCGGCCGACGAACCGCTGATGCCGCGCAAGCTGGCAGAGTTGACGGGTGACGGGCAGCCCACCGGCGCCGAGGACGTCCGCGCGGCGCTGGCCGCGCTGGAGGAGGACTGGCGCGGTCGCGGCGGCGAGCTGGTGCGCGTCGCGAGCGGCTATCGCCTGCAGGTGCGCCAGGACTTCGAGCCGTGGGTCTCGCGGCTGTGGGAGGAAAGGCCGCCGCGCTACTCGCGCGCGCTGCTCGAGACGCTGGCCCTGATCGCCTACCGCCAGCCGATCACGCGGGCCGAGATCGAGGACGTGCGAGGGGTCAGCGTCAGCAGCCAGATCGTCAAGACCCTGCTCGAGCGCGAATGGGTGCAGGTGCTCGGGCATCGCGAGACGCCGGGACGCCCGGCCATGTACGGCACGACCCGCCAGTTCCTCGACTACTTCAACCTGCGCTCGCTCGACGAGTTACCGACCCTCGCCGCGCTGAAGGACCTCGACGCGATCAACCCCGAGTTCCAGTTCGAACCCGCCGGTGAGCACTGAGCACGCCGCTCAGGGCGCGCGGCCCTTGCGACGCAGCAGCACGTACGCCGCGCCCGTGCCGCCATCGACCGGTCGCGCCGAGCAGAAGGCCAGCACCTCCGAGCGCAGCCGCAGCAAGCGGTTGACCAGCGGCTTGATCACGGGCCCCTGGTTGCTCGAGCGACGCCCCTTGCCGTGAATCACGCGCACGCAGCGCAGGCCCCGCGTCAGGCACTCGTTGAGGAACGCCGTCAGCGACACACGCGCCTCGTCGGCGCTGAGGCCGTGCAGGTCGACTTCGTCCTCCACGACGTAATGCCCGCGCCGCAGGTTGCGCAGCACGTTGCGGCGCAGCCCGGGGCGCTCGAACAACAGCTCCTCGCCGGTCTCGAGCGTGCTCTCGTCGTAGGGGTGGGACAGCAACTCGCCGAGCACCGCTTGCTCGTCGCGCAGCCGTTGCCTCGGCACGGGCGGCGGTCGCTGCCCGCCGTGAACCGACGCCTCGCCGGCGATCGGCTTGACCTCGCCGACCGCATCGCGAAACAGTTCCAGGTCGGCGTCGCTGGGTGGGCGCCGTTTGGGCATCGCGGCGGGGCTCCGGGCAGTGTGCAACGCCTGCAGTATAGGGGATCGGCGCCGGCCGGCATAAGCGCCGCGTGCCACTTCGGGGGGCGCGCGCGGGCGGCGGGAATCCAGTATTATTTCAGGCTGTTACGCCGGCGGGCACGGCGCCGCGCGGCCCGCGAAGGTGACAATCCGTTGGAAATCTTGGCACGCGAACCAGGCACACGTTGCGGCGCCCCGGCCGGGGGGCGCGACCAGCGGCCGGCCGCGCTGGGCGCGCAGGGCCGGCGACGCGGCACCGGGCGGGAAGCAGCGTGCACTTCCTGCTGAGCAATGACGACGGCTACCAGGCGCCGGGCCTGCGGGCACTGGCCGAGTCGCTGCGCGAGCTGGGCGATATCGACGTGGTCGCGCCCGATCGCAATCGCAGCGGTGCCAGCAACTCGCTCACGCTCAATCGACCCCTGTACCCGCGCGCGCAGGAAAACGGCTTCATCGCGCTCGACGGCACGCCCACCGACTGCGTGCACCTGGCGATCACCGGCCTGCTGGAGCGCGAGCCCGACATGGTCGTCTCCGGTATCAACCACGGGCCGAACATGGGTGACGACGTGCACTATTCGGGCACCGTGGCCGGCGCGATGGAAGGGCGGTTCCTCGGTTACCCGGCGGTGGCGGTGTCGCTGGCCTCGTTCGAAGAGCGTCACTACGAGACCGCCGCACGGGTGGCACGCACGCTGGTGGAGCACCTGCTGCGTGAGCCCTTGCCCAAGGACACGATCCTGAACGTCAATGTGCCCGACGTGGCCTGGGAGGAGCTGCGCGGCATGCGCGCCACCCGTCTCGGCAATCGCCACAAGTCAGAGCCCCTGATCCAGGCGACAGACCCGCACAACCGCCCGTGTTTCTGGGTCGGCCCCCCGGGCATGGCCCAGGATGCCGGGCCCGGCACCGACTTTCACGCCGTCGCCAACGGGTACGTGTCGGTGACGCCGATCCTGGTCGACATCACGCGCCACGACGAGGTGGCGAACCTCGCGACCTGGCTGTCGACATGCTGAGGGGCGGGTTCACCGAGCAGCAGATCCGGGGCATCGGCATGACCTCGCAGCGCACCCGCGACCGGCTTATCGATCGCCTGCGCGAGAAGGGCATAGACGACCGGCGGGTGCTCGATGTGTTACGCCGCGTGCCGCGACACCTGTTCGTCGACGAAGCGATCGCTACCCGCGCCTACGAGGATACGGCGCTGCCGATCGGCCACGGACAGACCATCTCGCAGCCCTACGTCGTGGCCCGCATGACGGCCGCTCTGCTGGGAGGCGGTGAGGTCCGGCGGGTGCTCGAGATCGGCACCGGCTCGGGTTACCAGGCCGCGGTGCTGAGCGAGCTCGCGGCCCAGGTGATCACCGTCGAGCGCGTGCGCGCACTCGTCGATCTGGCTCGCGAGCGCATGCGCTCGCTCGGTTACCTCAACGTCGAAGTCCTGTATGCCGACGGCGAGTGGGGCTGCGAGCGCCACGCGCCCTACGACGGAATCCTGGTCACCGCCGCTCCCGATCACGTGCCGCCGCGATTGCTGGCGCAGCTCGCCGACGGCGGTACGCTCGTGATCCCGGTCGGGCGGCAGGGTGAAACGCAACGGTTGCTGCGCGTGACCCGCCGCGGCGAGGAGCTGGAGCAGCAGGAGCTGGACCTGGTGAGCTTCGTGCCGTTTCTCACCGGCTGCGTCTGACGCCGCCGCGCGGGCTCGCATGCTGTTCGCCACGCTGTACGACCGCGTCCTCGGCTGGTCCGGGCACCGTCACGCGCCCCGCTACCTGGCCGGGCTGAGTTTCATGGAATCGTCGTTCTTCCCGATTCCGCCCGATGT
>JBFJWO010000280.1:0-6952 GCA_041623575.1 Gammaproteobacteria bacterium | reverse complement strand
TGTCGCGGCGGATCGCCAGCCAGTCCCTGTCTACTTCGAGATGACCGTGCGTGCGCCGCCGGCGAGGTCGATGGACGGGATGGCATCCAATGATCTGTCGACGACGAAAGCTCGCTGATTGTTCGGATCCAACGTCACGCCATGGCCATTGTGAAGCAACACGCCGCTACCTGTATTGAGCCCGCTTGTTTCCGTGCGGGCACCACCGTTGTACGGGTAGGCGCTCAGTGAGTTCCCAGGTCCCTTCACGGGCCGGGATGATAACAGCAGCCGCGCCGGCGATATGAGAACGGGTTCTCTCGGCAGTGATGATCTTCCAGGCCGAACCCGTCGGCAAGTGATTGAAGGTTGTTCCGCAGTCCAGGTGAAGGTGGATGGTGGGGCGCCTGTCTCCCGGTTTCGACACAGCTAGCCCTCGTTCTCTCGGGAATCACCGTGCTGCAGTCGTTCGGCGCAACGCCGCCGTTACGCCCCGGTTCGGCCGGCGCTAGTTCTCCGCCTGGCAGGGAGAGCCGTAGAGTCGCGCCAGGGTCTGCGCCGGGAGGTTGGCGGTGCACGACCATTCGAGCTGGGTGCCGCCCATTGCCGAGCGCGGGCGAAGGGTAAGGCGTTTGCGCGAGCCGAACAGGTCGGTCAGTTCCGCGTGTATCGCGCCTCCGGGCTGCAGGTCGACGCCGCTGATCTGCTGGTTGTGCATGGTGCTCGGTTCGAACCCGAGCTCTTCGAGCTTCGCCGGCCAGCGGCCGTTTATCTGGTAGTACTCGGTGACCAGCAGCTTGATCGGCGTGAGCGAGCTCAGCGCCTGCGCCAGGTTGGCGAGCTGCAGGTGGGTGCCGGCGATGCCGGCGGGCTGGACTTGCGTGCCCGCAGGTGCCTGCGGTGTCGCATCCGCCGGTGGTTCACTGGCGCGCGGGTGCATGGCTCGCGTGCGCACCGTTTCTTCGCCGGCCGCGCAAGGCGTGTCGCGAAACGTGGTTTCGCCGGCGTGGTCTTGGCACTGGTAGAGTTTGGCGGCGTGGCCGGCGGGGGCGACGCCGATCGTCAGGCACAAAGCCAGTATGCGTATCGAGGTGTTCACGCTCCGACCGGCAAGCGAATTTCGGGCCAGTCCGGCGTGTGATGCGGTGGTCGGTCACAATCCCGCGCGAGCGGCGCACGGGCGGGATGGTCGACGGCACCGGCAAAGCACGGGGAAGCAGGCTGCTTCCCCGTGCTCAAGCTGGTCCGGACTTCGCCGCGGGCGTCAACTGGCCGGCGGCCGCGGCTCGGGCACGCGGTTCTTCACCGCCGGAATGGATTGCAGGTAGGCGAATATCGCCTCGAGGTCGGCGTCCGTGAAGTGCTTGTACATCGGGATCGGCATCGGCGGCAGCACCTCGCGGCCGCGGCCTTTGCGGCGACCCGTGCGGATGGTGTCGACGAAGTTACGCAGCGTCCACTTGCCGAGCCCGGTCTCCTTGTCGGGCGTGAGGTTGGCGGTGAAGCTGACGCCCCACGGCCCGGCCCACGCCGTGTTGGTGCCCGAGGCGAGAACCATCCACGGTCCGGGCGGCAACTGCGGCGGCGTCGGTATCACCTCCGTCTGCGGGTGGCCCGAGAGCATGCGGCTCATGTCGGGCTCGGGGCCCTTGGGCCCCGGCACCCACGGCGTGTGACAATCGTTGCAGCCGGAGGTCGTGACGAGGTAGCGGCCGCGCTCGATTTTCGCGTTGGCCGCGGGTTTGGTCGCAGCGCTTTCGCCAGCGGCCGCATGGGCCGGCGGCGGCAGCGAGAACGCGAGTAGCACCGCGAGCGAGGTGCCAAGCAGGGGGGCGCGTGTCATGGAGAGTTCTCCTTGTGGGGGGCGAGTTGCCGGACCCACTGTTCGATGAGGGCCAGGCCCTCGGGATCAACGATCTGCGTGCCGAGTGGCGGCATCTGCGTCAGCGGGCTGCGCGAGCGCATCCGGGCCGCGAGTTGGCTTGCTTCGGGACGGCCGGGGACTACGCGCTGGTCGAGGTCGAACGCGCGGGTCTCGCTGGGCTGCCCGACAGTCGAGTGCAGCACCCGGTTCACGGCAGCGGCGTCGGCGGACGCCTGCGAGAGCAACAGGCCGGTCTCCGCCAGCGGGCCGCCTTCGTTGTGGCAGTGCCCGCAGTTGGCGTGCAGGTAACCGAGCGCGGCGCGGGCCGTCGGCGAGGGTGTCTCGATGCGCGGCGCGAACTCGAGCAGCGCCGCGGAGGCGTTGCGCAGCAGGCCGCGCGCGGCCAGGTCGCGCAGGTCGACGTGCCCCGGCAGGCGAGGCTCGGCGTTCGGCGCACCGGGATCGCGATCGGGCGAGAGTTGCAGCGCGCTCACGCCGAGCACCGGCACGGGGCCGCCTTCGTGGCAGGCGAGGCAGTCGTCCTGCGAGGGAATCACGTAACGGCCGCCGGGGGCGCCTTCGACCGGCAGCGAGGCGATGCCGTCGGCCGGCGCCAGCAGCGCGGCGCTGCCCTCTTCGTTCCAGACGTAGGCCGCGTAACGCCAGCTGCCGTCGGCAAGGCGCTCGATCAGGCGAGTCTCCACCGCCCGGCGGTGACTGAACTCCTTCCACAGGCGCGTGCCGGGCGGGAACGCCCAGGCGTCGGGCTGCGAGGCGTCGATGGCGGTGCCCGGCGGCAGGTACAGCCAGCGGCGCTTGGTCGCACCGTCGGACCACAGCGGGTACTGCGGCGAAAACGGTAAAAGGTCGAGGCGAACGCGCAGCGTGCCCGGGACGAACAGCCCGGCGTCGCTCAGGCGCTCGGGCAAGTCGGCGCCGTGCGCGGCGCTCGGTACCGACTGCTCGGAGCGCACCGGCAAGGACCCGAGCGAGACCAGCGTGGCCGTGCCGAGCAACGCCACCAGTGCGAGGGCGACACGGGTGTTAACGGCCATGCGCTTCACCGCGGCGTCACTCGATCCGGATGCGGCGCTTGTTGTGCGCCAGCCAGTCGGCGAAGCGCTGCAGCTCGGGATTGAGCGCTCGGGAAGCCTCTACGCTGCGCGCGCCGCAGAACACGTCGTTGAAGTCGTGCTGGAACTGGAACATGTTGCCGAGGTCGTCGGCGCCCGGGAAATTCAACGCCCGGTAGTCTGCCGGCGAGATCGCGTGGTAACGGACCTCGCTGCCGAGTGCGGTGCTCAGCGCGGCAGCCATCTCCTATGTGGGCGCCTTGGAAGCCTGCGCGAACGCCGGCGGCGTCGCCCAGGTCGAACTCGACGACATCCGCACCGCCGGCGGCGAGCACGCGGGCCTTGTCCGAGCCGGGGTCGCGGGTCAGCGCGCGCACCGCGAAACCGCCCTTGCGGTCGCGCAGGATGGCCCGGGCGAGACCTCCGCCCTGGGCGCCGGTGGCGCCGACCACGACGATGATCCTGTCGTTGGACATGCGTACCACTACTCGACGTTCGACCCGGCAGCCAGCGACGACCGGGAATATTTCGGCGGCGAGACTCTAGGTGAGACCTATTGCCGAATAAACACGGGAGGCCTAAATTGATTGTTCGCCATCCCGGAACAATCGCCATGGACCGACTCTTCTGCATGCAGGCGTTCGTTCGCGTCGTCGAGCACGGCGCTTTCGGCCGGGCGGCCGACGCCCTCGGGACTTCCCGGGCCAGCGTGACCGAGGCCGTGAGCCAGCTCGAGGCGCGCCTCGGCGTGCGCCTGTTGAACCGCACCACCCGCCGCGTCAGCCTGACCGACGAGGGGCGCTCCTACTACGACGACTGCCTGCGCGTGTTCGCCCAGATCGCCGAGGCCGAAGACAAGCTCTCCGGCGCGCGCCTCGCCCCGCGCGGGCGGTTGCGCGTTTCCGTGCCGCAGTCGTTCAACGAGTACTTCTTCGATGCGCTGGCGCGCTTCATGCAGCGCTACCCGCAGCTCAGCGTGGAGGTCGTGATCACCGATCGCGCCGTGAACCTCGTCGAGGAAGGCATCGACTGCGCGTTGCGCGCGGTGGAGATCCCGTCCGACTCCGGACTGGTCGCCCGCCGGCTGACTGCTGCGCGCTGGCTCACCTGCGCCTCGCCCGCCTATCTCGCCGCCCACGGTCGACCCGAGAGCATCGCCGAGCTGGCGCAGCACGAGTGCATCCGGTTCGTTTCGCCGTCCACCGGGCGGCCGCGGGACTGGGTGTTCGACACCGCGGACGGGCCGGAGACGTTTGTGCCGTACGGCAATCTCAGCCTGACCTCGCTCGGCGCGGCGACCGAGGCCGCGGTGGCCGGCCACGGTATCGCGCAGGTGCCGGATGCGCTGGCCTTCGGCGCGGTGGTCGCCGGCAGGCTGGAGGCGATCCTAACCGACCATGCCGCCCCGGCACCGCCGATCATGCTCGTGTACCCGGGCAACCGCTACCTGACGGCGAAGGTGCGCGCCTTCGGTGAGTTCTTCGCCGACGCCTTCCCCGCCGAGGGCTGGTGGTCGGCGATCGAGGCAGGCCATGCGGCGGCCGCTTGAGGCCAGCCATCGCCGGGCGGCAGACGACGAATGTGGCGGGAGGCGTTGAGTAGATGGGCGAACTGACCGCGACGACTTTTCTCACGCTGGACGGCGTGATGCAGGCGCCCGGCGGCCCGAACGAAGACCCGAGCGGCGGCTTCGCGCACGGCGGGTGGGTGGTGCCGTTCGCCGATGCCGACATGGGCACCGAGATCGACGCGATATTCTCCCGGGTGTCGGCGTTCCTGCTCGGGCGCACGACCTACGACATCTTTGCCGGCCACTGGCCCCGAGTCACCGACCCGCACGATCCGGTCGCGACGAAGCTCAACGGCTTGCCGAAGTTCGTGGCTTCGCGCAGCCTGACGCGTTTCTCCTGGCAGGGCAGCGAGCCGCTCGGCGATGTCCGGGCCGGGGTCGAGCGCTTGACGAAAGAGCTCCCCGGCGAGCTGCAGGTGCACGGAAGCTGCGGCCTGCTGCAGACGCTCATCCGCCTCGACCTGGTCGACGAGTTCCGGCTGTTCGTGTTCCCCGTGGTGCTCGGCAGCGGCAAGCGGCTGTTCGACGAGGGGACGGTCCCGCGCGCGCTGAAGCTGGTGAGTTCGCGCACCACCAGCACCGGTGCGCTCATCAGCCGCTATCGCCGCGGGAAGGCCTTCGAGGTGGGCTCTTTCCAGCTGGAGTAAGCTCACCTCGTCGCCTGCGCCGGCTCGCCAGAGGCCCGGCCGGCCCCGGCATTCGATCGAAGGAGAAAGCATGAGACCGGCATCCGAAGCGCGTAGCGCCCCCGACATTCGCCCCGTCACGCCCCATTGCGGTGCCGAGGTGCACGGGGTCGACCTGTCGCAACCGCTCGACGAGGCGACGTTCGATGCCCTGAACCGGGCGCTCGCCGAGCACTGCGTGCTGTTCTTCCGCGATCAGGACATCGCCCCGCAGCAGCACAAGGCCTTCGCGCGCCGGTTCGGTGAACTGCACCTGCACCCGGCCTGGCCCGGCCTGCTCGACGGCCACCCGGAGATCATGGTCATCCACACCGACGAGACCTCGACCGCGATCGCCGGCGATGACTGGCATTCGGACGTCTCCTGCGACGCCGAACCCCCGCTCGGCACGGTGTTGCGCATGCTGGAAGTGCCAGCTGTCGGTGGCGACACGCTGTTCGCGAGCATGTACGCAGCCTACGAGAAGCTCTCCGAGCCATTGCAGCGGCTGCTCGCGGGCATGACCGCCGTTCACGACGGCGAGGCGCGCTTTCGCGGCCGCTACGCCGGGGTCAGGAACGAGCACGAGAAGGTCTACCCGGTGAGCGAGCACCCGGTGGTGCGAACGCATCCCGTGAGCGGGCGCCAGGCGCTGTTCGTCAACCGTATCTTCACCCGGCGCATCGTGCAGCTGTCGCAGGCCGAGAGCGACCACGTCCTGCGCCTGCTGTTCGAGCACATCGAGACGCCGGAATTCCAGTGCCGGTTTCGCTGGCAGCCGAACTCGATCGCGTTCTGGGACAATCGCTGCGCGCAACATCACGCCCTGTGGGACTACTACCCGCAACGTCGCCGCGGCCTGCGCGTCACCATCAAGGGCGATCGGCCGTTCTACCGGGCCTAGCCGCGGTCACCGCCCGCACGGCACGCGGCGGCCTGCATTCGACGCCGTCGCACGCTACCATCGGTGCCGGACACCGGCCCGTACAGCAACCCCAAAAGGACCGAAGATGAAAGACAACCTCCGCGAGCAACGCGACGGCCGCTCGGTGCCGCTGGTGACGCTCGACAAGGCCGGGCTCGCGGCCTGGCGCGAAACCCAGAGCGATGCCGTGCGCCGCTGGCTGGAGGCGGTCGCCTTCGAGGCCCGGCCGGCGACCCATTGCCTGGTGCCCGGGCCCGACGGTTCCCTGGCGGCGGTGCTGGTGGGCGCCGCGGAAAAGCCCGGCCCGTGGGAGTTGAGCGACCTGCCCGGCGTATTGCCCGCTGGCGACTATCACCTGGACGGCGATCCGGCCCCGGCGCGGCGCGAGGCGCTGGGGCTCGGCTGGGCGCTCGGCTGCTACCGTTACGACGAGTACCGCGACGAGGAGACCCGCGCCACGAAACGCCCCCGCGCCGTGCTGGCCCTCGACGACGCGCAGGCGACCGAGGCGGTGCGCGAGATGTCGGCGGCCGTGTGCCTCGTGCGCGATCTGATCAACACGCCGACCGAGGCGCTGCCGCCTGCGCAACTCGCCGCGACCTGCGAGGAACTGGCCGCGCGGTTCGGCGCGTCGTGTGCGGTCACCTCAGGCGACGATTTGCTGCGCACCAACTTTCCGGCTGTCCATGCGGTCGGGCGTGCAGCGGCGCAGGCGCCGTGCCTGATCGATCTGCAGTGGGGCGATCCCTCGCACCCGCGCGTGGCGATCGTCGGCAAGGGCGTGTGCTTCGACAGCGGCGGGCTGGACATCAAGCCGGCCAGCGGCATGCGGCTGATGAAAAAAGACATGGGCGGCGGCGCGCACGCGATCGCGCT
>JBFJWO010000279.1:0-6998 GCA_041623575.1 Gammaproteobacteria bacterium | reverse complement strand
GCACCCGTTGTGCGACGCCCTGGCCGTGGAAGCCATCGGCCTGATCCACCGCTGGCTGGCGGCGGCGGTGCGCGACGGCGCCGACCTCGAGGCACGCGGTGCGATGCTGGTCGGCTCGTGCCTCGCGGGCGTGTCGTTCCTGAAGGGACTCGGGCTGGTGCACGCGATGAGCCACATGGTCGGCGCGGTGCATGACACTCACCACGGGCTGACCAACGCCGTGTTGCTGCCGCTGGTGTTGCGTTACAACCGCCCGGCGCTCGGCGAGAAGACGGCCGTGATGTGCCGGGCCATGGGCCTGCCCGGCGAGGACTTCGATTGCCTCTACGCGGCGGTGGTCGCATTGCTGGACGAACTCGGGATACCGCGTACGCTCGGCGAACTCGGGGTCGGCGAAGAACGCATCGCGGAGATCGCCGGCAAGGCGCACGCCGACGCGTCCCGTGCCACCAACCCGGTGCCCGCCACGGTCGCTGACATCGAGACGTTGCTGCAGCGGGCGTTACAGGCCGCGCGCTGAACCTCGGCTACTTGACCAGCACGGTGTCCGGAAAAGCCGCGAACCAGCCGAACCAGAACGCACGGTGCGCGGGCAGGCGCTCGAGACGCCGCCCGTCGCCGCTGCGCAGGCTGTCTTCGAAAAGCGTCCAGCGCATCCCGTGCGCGTCGAGCGCCGCCTCGCCGCCGTCGTAGCTCACGAGGTCCACCCCGCCGCTCGCGTAGACGCGGTTGGCGCCGCTCGTGTCCGTGAGCACGACGAAGGCGAGATCACCCAGCCGGGCGGCATGCACGGGGTTGCGCGCGAGAAGCCGCACGTCGATCGCCATGCTGCGCTCGCTGTGTTGCGGGAACGTCAGGGCCAGCACCTCGTCCTTGTTCTTCAGCCGCGCATCGGCCGTGGCGACGCTGAACATCAACTCGTCGGTGGCGAAGTACTCGCGGTAGGCGGCGCCCTCGGAATAGTCGCGGCGGTGGCCGGTGTCGAGCGACAACACGCTCGTGTCGGGATGGCGGCGTTTCCACTCGCCCCAGGTGGTGGTGACGAGGTAGCTGCGCGCGAGCCGGATGCCCTTGTCCGCCAGCGGCCCGATCACCGGTTCGCCCCAGGTGGTGTTCCACAGCGACTGGGTCTCGCGGTCGTACATGAGCTTGTTGGAGCGGTACAGAAACCCGCTGGTACCGAGTCGATGCGCGGTGCCGGCGTGCTGCGTCTCGTAGAGGATGACGGCGCCGCACAACGTGCAGTACACACCGGCGAACTCGATGCCGCCGATGCGGTCGGTGAACATCTCGTGCCAGGCGAGGATGCGCTTGGGGTAGGCTCGCGCGTCGCCGTTGATGGCGATCCCGAACACCACGTTGTCGTCGGCGAGGTAGTCGGCCTGCCCGGCCGCGATCATGCGCGGCGAGCGCAACGGCGGGATCCCGTCCTGCACCACGCCGCCCCAGCGGACCTCGTCGAGACGGATCCGTGACGTGCGCCCGGGCGCGAAGTAGCCGGCGAAGCGCGGGTCGATCAGCCCGTAGAGTAACGACTTGAAGCGCGCGTAGCCGGCCGTCACCGGCAGTTCGCGTTGCCACCACCAGACGAACCAGGCGTTGGTGTCGTAGCCGATCGCCTGACCGGTCTTGTCCTGCAACAGCGCCAGAACGCGGGGGCCGGCGCGGTCGCGCGACAGCGACAGCACTTCGATGGCCATCGGCGTGAACGCGGGCTGCCAGCGCCCGGCGATGTCGGCGAGCACGGCCTCGAGATCGACACCGCTTGCGAACAGCGTTTCGATGAAACGCTCCTCGACCGGGGTGTCGCTGACCTGCGCGCCGGCGGGGGTGCCGGGCAGCAACGCGAACGCGACGGCGGCGACGAATCCGTAGGCGCGCCCGCGATGCCCCGCGTGGAATCGACCGGCGGATGCCGGGCCGCATGCGCCCGCGGCCATGGTGGACACGCCGGTCAGCCGCCCGCCGTGAACAAGGGGACGTACTCGCCGTAGCCCTCGGCCGCGAGGTCCGCCACCGGCACGAAACGCAGGGCGGCCGAGTTGATGCAGTAGCGCAGCCCGCTCGGCGCGGGCCCGTCGCCGAACACGTGCCCGAGGTGCGAGTCGGCCAGGCGGCTGCGTACCTCGGTGCGCGGCAAGAGCAGCCTGAAATCGGTCTTCTCGACGATCAGCCCCGGTGCCAGCGGTGCGCTGAAGCTGGGCCAGCCGGTCCCGGAGTCGTACTTGTCGCGCGAGGAGAACAGCGGCTCGCCGCTGACCACGTCGACGTAGAGCCCGGCGCGTTTCTCGTCCCAGTACGCGTTGTCGAACGCGCGCTCGGTGGCGTCGTGCTGCGTCACGCGGTATTGCAGCGGCGTCAGCCGCGCGCGCAGCTCGGCATCGCCGGGCCGGCTGAAACCGCCCGTGGTTGCCGCCGGCGCGACGCCGGCCGCCCGGTCGTTGTCCGCGCTCGCCACCCACGCGATTCCCGCGGCGGCGAGCACCAGCAATGCGATCAGTCCCTGTCTCATGTGTGTCTCCCGAACTTGCCGAGCTCGAAACGCCTCTGACCGTGCCGGCGTCGCCAAAGTTGCGCCCGGCCCGCCCGGGTTAGGGGATCGTAATGCGCCGTTGCGACGGCGTGAACCGTTTTCACTGGCCTGGCGCGGCGGGCGCGATCGCCGTGTACCGGCTCTGCGCCCGGTTAGAATCGGGCCGGGGCGTCGGCCAGGAGGCGCCGCCGCCAGCCCTGGAGCGAGAGATGCCGGACCCGACAGCGACGACTCGCGACGCCCGCACCTCGGTGGCCCCGATTCTCGCCGTCAACTTCGTCGGTACGCTGGGCTTCAGCATCGTGATGCCGTTCATGGTGTTCCTGGTGACCCGCTGGGGCGGTAACGCCATCGTGTACGGCGTGCTCGCCTCGACTTACTCGTTGTTCCAGCTGCTGGGCGCGCCGCTGCTCGGGCGGTGGTCGGACAGGGTCGGGCGGCGGCGGGTGCTGTTGCTGAGCCAGCTCGGCACGCTGGTCTCCTGGCTGATTTTCCTCGGCGCTTTCGCGCTGCCCGAAACGGTGCTGCTGTCGGTCGATTCGGCCACGACGCTCGGCCCGTGGGCGTTCGCCGTTTCCGCGGTGATCGTGCTGGGCGTGGCGCCGCTCGGCCTGGCTAGCGCGGGAAACCCGACGCGTGGCGAGGCACCGGGAGCCCGCGCCGACTGAGGCGTTCGCGACGGGCGAGGGCGCTTGCGGGCGTCAGCGCGTGTCGCCTGGCGGCTCGGGCGCTGCCGGTGGTGCGGGCGGCGCCTTGCCCGCACGCCGCCCGTTGCGTCCCCGTACCTTGCCGAACGGGAACTCCCCGGCCTGCTGCAGGCCGGCCACGCTCGAGAGGTTCTGCACGAAGCGCTTGGCGGAGAGGTACATCTCGTTCAGCACCAGTTGCTCGCGCACCGAGCCGACCTCGCGCACGCGCGCGAGCAGGGATACCGCGCCGAGGCCGACGAGCGCGGCCATCGCGAAGAAGAAGTCCCACTGCGAGATACTGAGCGTGTCGAACTCGACCTCGGCATGCGGCGAGCGCCAGTGCAGGCTGAGCGAGAGCTCGCGCTCGGTGAAAAAGTGCGCGAGCAGGCCGCCGATCACCGGCGCCACGCCGGAGGCGAGCGACACCACCAGGCTGTTGTTCGCGAGGTAGGCGGTCGCTTCGCCGCGCGGTGCGAGCTTCATGGCGATGTTGCCCGAGGCGAGCGTGACGCCCGCGGTGGCTATACCCATGAACACGTGGATCACCACCAGCATCGGCACGGTCAGCGCGTGCGGTTCGGGGAAAGTGGTGAACGTCCAGGCAAAGATGCACAGGATGAACAACGGCGCGCAGACCTGCAGCACGGACTTGTTGCTCATGCGGTCGGCGATGTCGCCCCAGCGCCGCAGCACCAGCACGTTGACCATCTGGCTGCTCAAGGTGAGCGCCATGACCAGCCACAGGTCGAGGCCGAGGCGCTTGAGCATGTGCACCATGAAAAAGGGCGCGGCCAGGTTCACCGCGAAGTTCCAGGTCGCGATGAACAGCAGCAGGCGGCGGTAGTTCGCGTCGCGCCACGGATGGCCGAGGCGGTGCAGCAGGGCTACGTCCGCCGACGGCGTGGTCACCGCCGGCTCGCTCATGTGCACCATGCAGTAGGTGCTGTACGCGCCGCCGAGGAACCCGACCGCGAACAGCACGCTGTAGGCGATCGGCACCGGTGCGACGTCGAAGGCCCGCCAGGCGTCGACGAAGCCGGCGGCGCTCAGGCCCAGCACCACCGCCAGCAGCGACATCATGCTGAGGCGACGCCCGGTCAGCCAGCCGCGCCGGGCATCGGGGACCAGGTCGCGGATCCACGCGTTCCAGCTGCACGACATGAGCGCGGTCAACGCGTAGCGCAGGGTGTAGGCGATCGCGAACAGCGCCAGCGCGACGCTGCTCGGCTCGATGAACGCGCAGGCCGCCATCAGCAGGTACATGGGCCGGCTGACGGAGGTGAACAACACCGAGATCAGGCGCCGGTTGCGCAGGCGGTCGTCGAGGTAGACGCCGGCGATCTGCAGCACCTGCGTGAGGTGCGGTATGGCCGCGAGCACGCCGATGACGATGTTGGAGGCGCCCAGTTCGAGCGCGAAGGCGGTCACGAAGGCGCCGACCGTCAAGGTGTCCATGGCCTGCGCGCCGAGGCCGTTGCGGATCCACCAGCGCACGCCCTGGCGGCGCGCGGCGGGCGACAACCGCGCGCTCGGCGCCAGCCGTTCGTGCAACCGCCTCAGCAGGCGCACGGCCGGCGGCCCGCGAGGGTCGCGTCTTCGGGCCGGACGGCGGCGCGCCGCCCGGTGTGTCGGGTTCGGATCAAGGGCGATCGGGTCGGGGGTCGGCGCAAGGCGCCGGTGCGCGATTCTAGCGCAAAGGCGGGCTCAGGAAATCTCCCCCGGCAACCTCGGCTACCTCGCGCGGGAGGATCAGGACACACCCCAGCTCAGGTCGTGACGCCAGCCGGCGTCGCCGCGCTCGCGGGCCAGGCGCCGCCAGCTGTTGTGGAAGTCGTCCCGGTCGACCGCGCAGGTCTGCAGGTGGCGCTCGCCGCGGTCCGGATCGAATGCGGTACGCCCGTGCAGTACCCGGTGGTTGTCCATGACCAGCAACTGGCCCGGCTGCAGTTGCAGTCGCAGCCACAGGGCCTGGTCGTAGAGCAACGCCTCGAACTGTTCCAGGGCCGCGTACACGGGTTCCACCAGGGATTCGGGCAGCGCCAGTTGCGAGATCGAATTGCCGTTGTAGCGGATCCCGGTGACCTCGCCCCAGGCGTCGCAGCAGATGACGCGCCCGAGCGCCCGCCAGTCGTCGCGACGCCCGTCGCGCGAGGCGACCGCGGAGCCGAACTCGAGCGGCACGGTGGACAACAGGTGAAACGCCCGGGGGTCGCGTTCGCGCAGGCGCGCGGCCACGGTGAAGCCGTCGACCAGCATCGACTCGCCGCCCTGCGGGTGGGTCTTCAGGCAATGCATCAGCACCAGGCCGGAGAGGGTCTGCCGCCAGCAGGTGTCGGTGTGCGGTGCCAGGAAGTGCGCCTTGCGCGTGGCGACCGCGACGGCGGGGTTGACGCGCACGTCGACGATGCCGGGAAACGCCGGGTCCTCGGCGTAGGGCGCGGCCGGGATCAGGCCGAACAGGCTTGCCACCTGCGCCACCTGGCCCGGCACGGCGGGGACGTTCTCGAGCAGTGCGAAGCCATGGTCCAGCACCTGCCCGAACAACGCCAGGCGGGCGTCGTCGTCGCGCATGACGGCGTCGTGGTCGCCGCGCGGCAGGTCGCGGGCGATGCCCGCATCCCAGGTGAGCGCCGGGCGTTTGCGCGCCGCGCGCGCGGCCTCGCTGTAGCAGTTCTCCCGCAACCAGCGCGCCTCGAATAGGGTCTCGATGTCGCCGGGACGCCAGGACACCTCGAGGTCGCCGGCGGCGGTGACCACGGCGGCGTGCGGCGCGAGCCCGGGCGCGAGGGGGAAGCGGCCGCCGGGGCCGGCCGGTCGCGACGACCCGGGGAAGGACGGGGAGTGCCTGAGCCAGGCGGCGTGAAAGGTGCTGCGCTGCCCGTCCGCCCAGGTCAGGCGCACGTGACCGTCATGCACGCTGGCGTCGGTGATGCGCGTGGCGCGGTCGGGTCGGTCGTCGGTCTCGTAGTCGATCACGTTGCTTGCCTGGCTGGGGTGCGGTCTGCACACGGACCCTAGCACAACCCGCACGAGGTCTCAGCCGGGCTGCGGGCGGCGCGCGATGCAGTCGATCTCGACCAGCGCGTTCACGGCGAGCGCGGTCACGCCGACGCAGGTGCGCGCGGGAAGCCGCCCGGGCGGGAAGTAGCTGCGGTAGGCCTCGTTCATCGCGGCGTAGTCGCGCTCGAACCGCGTCAGGTAGACGCGGGCCGAGACCACGTGCTCGAGCCCCAGGCCGAGCCCTTCGAGGACCAGCGCGAGGTTGTCCATCACCCGTCGCGTCTGGGCGTCGACGCCGTCGGGGAGCGGCGCTTCGGGGTCGCCGGGAGCGGTGGGCATCTGCCCGGTCAGCAGCACCCAGCCGTCCGCCTCCACGGCGTGGGAAAAAGGGGCCACCGGGCGCGGCGCGCCGGGGACCTGGTGAAAGAGTGCGTCGTGCATGGCCGGTGTTCCCGTCGGTTGTGGACCTGTCGGGCGATGATAGCGCGGCGCCGTGCGCCGATTTTGCATTGCCCGGCCGCTTTTCCCATACTCCGCGCCATGCCGTCGACCAGGGTTTCCCACAGGGGCGCGCAGCGCGCGCCGCGGCCCGACGCCGCCCCGCTCGGGCGCTGACGGATGTCGCGCGCCCGGCACGATTTCGATCGCGCGCGCCTCGAGGCGTACCTGTGCGAGCACGTTGCGGGATTCACGCGCCTCGATGCGTTCGAACGCTTCACCGACGGCCAGTCGAACCCGACCTACCGCCTGCGCAGCGGCGAGCGCAGCTTCGTGCT
>JBFJWO010000278.1:0-7035 GCA_041623575.1 Gammaproteobacteria bacterium | reverse complement strand
CCGTCGAGCAGCCCCTCCACCCGGGTGCCGCCGGGCAGGCGGGCGCCGAGGCGATGGGCCAGCGCCACGCGCAGCGCGCCGCCACTGCGGCGGATGTCGATGGACGGCCGGGCGAGTTCGAGGTCGGTGAGGCGCAGCTCGATCGGGCCACGCAGCGCCGCGACGAACGGCTTGGAGCCGGCGGCCGCCGCAACGGTGGGCGCCAGCTCGATCGACGCGCTGCTCTCACCGCGCAGGCTCAGGGCAAGGTCGCCGCCGTTCAGCGATACCTCACCGGCGGTCCGCGCCCGCCGCACCCGCAGCAACCCGGGCAGGGCGAGCTCCCGAAGGGCGAGCTCGAACCGGCCCGCGCCCCGGTCGATGGCCGGCAAAGCGGTCAGGGCGCCGGCAAGATCGGCAGCCGCCAGCGGGCTCGAGAACTGCCCTTCGAGCTCGAGACGGCTGTCACCGGAGGACGCGCGCACCGCAGCGGACACCGAGGCGCGATGGCCGGCGCCGTCAGCCCGCAGCGCCAGCAACGGCTGCCCGCTGCGGTGCGCCTCGATCCGCAGGGTGGGGCCGGCGAGGAGCAGCCGTTCCAGCTGGGCGGGCACGGCGAGTCGCTGCAGCCACGCGCGGTCCACCGAACCGGCGCTCAGCGTGAAGCCATCGTCGAGCGTCATGCGCAGACCGTCGGGTCCCGCCGCCAGCGAAACGGCGCCTGTCGCATCGACGTCCCGGAATTGTCCCTCACGGCCCAGCGCACGCAGCGCGAAACGCAACGCGGTCTCGCCCTCGGCGTCGCCGAGCCACCCGGCGAGGGCGCTCAACGGGGCGCCGGCGAGCACCAGCGGTGTGCGCGGGCGCAGGGTCGCGGTCTGGGTGAGTTGCAGGCGGTCGAACGTGATGCCGCCGCGCGGCGCCAGTGCGGTGGTGGATTCGGGCCCGAGCGACAAAGCCGCGTCCAGGCTCAGCGCCGGGGCGCTGTCCAACGCCGCCATGCGCACGGCCACGTGACCCGAGGCGATGGCCCCGGCGGCATCCGATTGGGCGTCGAACGCCAGCGACAGGGGCTGCAGCCCGAGGAATCGCAAGCCCAACCGGCCGCGCAACGGCAGCCACGGGGTGGCGGCATCGAACGTCGCTGCGAGTTCCTGCTCGCCGGCATCGCCTTGGCGCAGGGTCGCCTGCGCCGTGAGGGTCACCTCACCGGCCGCCAGCCGCACGCGCAGGTGCGCATCGACGAGCTCGACCTCGGGCAGAGCGCCTGGTGCAAGATCCGCAGGTAGCGCCACGCCCGGCGCCGTCGCGCTCCCCGGGCCGCTCATGTCGACGTCCAGCGCCAGGCCCTGGACGCGCACCGATTGCACCCTGCCGCGCAGGAGCTCGGCCAACCCGTAGCGCACGCCGACAGCCTCGGCCCGCAGCCCGTCGACGTTCACGCGCCGCAGCTCGATACGACGGTGATCGATCGCCACCACTTGCGCCGCCAACGCGACACCCCGCGACTTCGCCAGCCAGGGCAGCGCCAGCCCGGCGATCTCCACGCGCAAGGCCAGGACGAGCACGCCAAGCCCGGCCAGTACCAGGACCGGCACAGCGAGCCGACGCAGGCGCCCGATCATCGTGCGCCGGCGAGCGCGGGTGGCGCCGCAGGCTTGTTGTTGCCCTGGCGTCGTGCAGCTCGCGCGGCACACCCGCGGTCAGGTACCGGGAAACGCACGATCATGCTGCGCACAGCCGACTGCATCAAACCGGACACCGTTTTATTCCATTTCTCAGTAAGTTACGAGAATTTTCTCGACGGCAGGGAAGGAATTGTCCGCGCCGGGGGCTGCCCATCGCCATCGGATCGACAACGCCGAGCGCACGGCTGAACGACGGCGGCGCCGGTTGCGAGCGATGCCGGCGACCTTCGGGGCCGCCGGCGCGGGCAACGGTCCCGACCCAGGGTCGGGCCCGCCGAGAAAGGGCCCGAACGGCCCTTTCAGTGTTGGCGGAGAGGGGGGGATTCGAACCCCCGATGGGCTTTTAACCCATACTCCCTTAGCAGGGGAGCGCCTTCAGCCGCTCGGCCACCTCTCCCGGTTGGGTCGTCAGCGACCGCCGCCAGGTTGGCGGCCGTTGACTGATGCCCGACACCTGGAGCGGCGCGGGCGGGTACTGCTACTCGCCGTTGGCTTGAACGGCGGGATGCTGTTTGGCCTCCTGTTCGCGTTTGATGCGCTCGTAGATTTCTTCGCGATGCACGGCGACCTCTTTGGGCGCGTTGACACCGATCCGAACCTGATTGCCCTTCACCCCTAACACCGTCACGGTGACTTCATCACCGATCATCAGCGTTTCTCCGACTCGTCTCGTCAGAATTAGCATAGTACTTCCTCACCTGCAGTTATCACCTGTTATGGAGACAAGGACTCTCTATCCACTCGGCCCTTTTCCTTGTCTCGCCGCCGTGTTGTTCCGGCGTCAATCGATTTCCCGAATCGGCTGCCTCCGCACCGCCGCCCGCTGGCGCTCCCTACGCGGCCGGCTTGGCTTCCGATTCCAGCACCTGCACCTGGGTGTCCAATCCGAACGCCTGGTGCAGGGTACGTACTCCAAGTTCCAGATACTTCTCGTCCATCACTACCGATATCTTGATCTCCGAGGTCGATATCATGCGAATGTTGATGCCCTCGCTGGCGAGCGCCTCGAACATCTTGCTGGCGATCCCGGCATGCGAGCGCATCCCGACGCCCACCAGCGACACCTTGACGATGGCGTCGTTGCCGCTGACCGATTCCGCGCCGAGTTCCCGGGCACTCGTCTCGACGATTTCCAGCGCCCGCCGGAAGTCGTTGCGGTGCACGGTGAACGTGAAATCGGTGAACTCGTCGCCCGAATTCTGGACGATCATGTCCACCTCGATGTTCGCCTTCGAGACGGGACCGAGCAAACTGTATGCCACACCCGGGCGGTCCGGCACCCGCTTGACGGTGATCTGGGCTTCGTCCTTGTTGAAGGCGATTCCGGAGATCAGCGCCTGTTCCACTGCGGCATCCTCATAGCTGATCAGGGTCCCTGGCCCTTCCTCGAACGTCGACAAAACACGTAATGGTACATTGTATTTGCCGGCGAATTCCACAGCCCGGATCTGCAGCACCTTGGATCCGAGGCTCGCCATCTCGAGCATTTCCTCGAAAGTGATCTGGTCGAGACGCCGCGCGTTGGGCTCGACCCGCGGGTCGGTGGTGTAGACGCCGTCGACGTCGGTGTAGATCTGGCATTCGTCGGCGCCGAGCGCAGCCGCCAGCGCCACTGCCGAGGTGTCCGAACCGCCGCGCCCGAGCGTGGTGATGTCACCCCCGTCCGTCACCCCCTGGAACCCCGCTACCACGGCCACCTGGCCGGCGGCCAACGCATCGCGCAGGCCGTTGCGGTCGATCTCGCGGATCCGCGCCTTGGTGTGGGCGGTGTCCGTCAGGATGCGCACCTGCCCGCCGGTGAACGACCGCGCCGGGCAGCCACGCGCGTTCAGCGCGATGCACAACAGGCCGATGGTCTTCTGCTCGCCGGTCGCCAGCAGTACGTCGAGTTCGCGAGGATCGGGTCGCGGGGTCAGTTCGTGGGCCATCTCCACCAGCTTGTTGGTCTCGCCCCCCATCGCCGAGACGACCACCACGATGTCGTTGCCGGCGCCGCGAGCGGCGGCGATCTTGTCGGCCACGTGACCGATGCGCTCGATGCTGCCCACCGAGGTCCCGCCGTACTTGTGCACCAGCAACGCCATCAGCCGATCCGCTCGCGCACCCAGTCGGGTACCGCGGCCAGGGCATCGCCCAGGCCCGAAGGGTCGGTGCCGCCGGCCTGCGCCAGGTCCGCTCGCCCGCCGCCGCGCCCGCCGACCTTCTGCGCCACGGCGTTGACCAGCTCGCCCGCCGGAATGCGTTGTTTCTGGTCGTTGGTGACACCGGCCACCAGGCGTACCTTGTCGTCCTCGACCGACGCCAGCACCACCGCCGCCGTGCCGAGCTTGTTCTTCAGCTGGTCCACCGTGTCGCGCAGGGTCTTGGCGTCCGCGCCGTCGAGTTGCAGGGCGAGGACGCGCACGCCGCCGACGTCCACGGCCTGGCTGGCGTAGTCGGTGCCCGCCTGGGAGACCAGCTTCGCCTGCAGGCGCTGGACCTCTTTCTCCAGCGCCCGCGCGCGCTCGGCCAGCTGCCCGACCTTGTCGAGCGCCTCGTCGGTACCGGCCTTGACGAGATCGGCGATCGAGCGCAACTGCGCCTCGCGCGCGGCCACCCAGCGATAGGCGTTGGCGCCGGTCAGCGCCTCGATGCGGCGCACACCCGAGGCAATGCCCGACTCGCTCACGATCTTGAAGAACCCGATGTCGCCGGCACGCTCGACGTGGGTGCCGCCACACAGTTCGGTCGAGTAGCCGCCGATCGACAGCACCCGCACGCGCTCGCCGTACTTGTCGCCGAAGAACGCCAGCGCGCCGGCCGCCAGGGCGTCGTCCATGCTCATCTCGCGTGCCTGCGCCTCGGCGTTGGCGCGGATCTGGGCGTTGACGCGGCCTTCGATCTCGGCGATCTCGGCCGGCGTCACCGCCGCCGGGTGCGAGAAGTCGAAGCGCAGCCGGTCCGGGTCGACCAGCGAGCCCTTCTGCTGCACGTGATCGCCCAGCACTTCGCGCAACGCCGCGTGCATCAGGTGGGTCGCGGAGTGGTTCAGCACCGTTGCCTGGCGCCGCTCCTCGTCGACCTCGGCGCGTACGCTCGCACCCGCCGTCAGGGTGCCGCTCGCGAGGCGCCCGCGGTGCAGGTACACCGCTCCCTGCCTGCGGGTATCGGCGACCTCGAACAGCGAACCGTCGCCCCGTATCGAGCCGCGATCGCCGACCTGCCCGCCGGACTCGGCATAGAACGGCGTGCGGTCGAGGATCACCACCCCCTCCTCGCCCGCCATTAGGTGCTCGACGCGTTCGTTGCCCCGGTACACCGCCAGCACCCGGGCATCGCTCGCCAGTTCCCGGTAGCCGACGAACTCGGTGTCCGTCTCGCCCTCCACGCGCGCGCTGTGATCGACGCCGAACCGGCTCGCCGCCCGCGCCCGCTCGCGTTGCCCCTCCATCGCCCGCTCGAAGCCCGGCACGTCGAGGCTCAGGCCCCGCTCGCGCGCGATGTCGGCGGTCAGGTCCACCGGGAAGCCGAACGTGTCGTAGAGCTTGAAGACCACGTCGCCCGGGATCTCCTCGCCGGCCAGACCGTCGAGCGTCTCGTCGAGGATGCGCATGCCCTGCTCCAGCGTCTCCAGGAAGCGTTCCTCCTCGCGGCGCAAGGTGTCCTCGATACGCGCGCCGAGTTTGTCGAGGATCGGGTAGGCTTCGCCCATCTCGGCGCGCAGCGGCTCGATCAGCCGGTACAGGAACGGCTCGCGCATCCCCAGCATGTAGCCGTGGCGGGCCGCGCGGCGGATGATTCGGCGCAGGACGTAGCCCCGACCGTCGTTGGACGGTGTCACCGCGTCGGCGATCAGGAACGCGCTGGCACGGATGTGATCGGCGATCACCTTGAGCGAGCTGTTGTCGTGGGCGTCGGCGGCTGCGGTCACGCGCGCGATGGCCGCGATCAGGTTGCGGAACAGGTCGATCTCGTAGTTGCTGTGCACGCCCTGCATGACCGCCGCCAGGCGCTCCAGGCCCATGCCGGTGTCGACGCAGGGCTTGGGCAGCGGCGTGAGTTCCCCGGAGGCGTCGCGTTCGTACTGCATGAACACGAGGTTCCAGATCTCGATGTAGCGGTCGCCGTCCTGCTCCGGCGTGCCCGGCGGCCCGCCGGCCACCTCCGGCCCGTGATCGTAGAAGATCTCGGTGCACGGCCCGCAGGGCCCGGTGTCGCCCATCTGCCAGAAGTTGTCGCTGGTGTCGATGCGGGTGAAACGCTCGGCGGCGACGCCGATGTGCTCGAGCCAGATCGCGGCCGCCTCGTCGTCGCTGCTGTGCACGGTCACCCACAGCTTTTCCGCCGGCATGCCGAGCACCTCGGTCAGGAACTGCCAGGCGAACTCGATCGCCTCGCGCTTGAAGTAGTCGCCGAAGCTGAAGTTGCCCAGCATCTCGAAGAAGGTGTGGTGGCGCGCGGTATAGCCGACGTTCTCCAGGTCGTTGTGCTTGCCGCCGGCGCGCACGCAACGCTGAGAGGTGACGGCGCGCTTGTAGGGCCGCTGCTCGCTGCCGAGAAACACGTCCTTGAACTGCACCATGCCCGAGTTGGTGAACAGCAGCGTCGGGTCGTTGCCGGGGACCAGCGGCGAGGAGTCGACCACCGCATGGCCGCGCTCGGCGAAATAGTCCAGGAAGCGCCGGCGCAACTCGCTGGCGCCGATGTAGGGGTCGGGCTCGTTACGGGCCATCTCGTTGCTCGGTGCCTGGTGTCCGGTTGAACTCGTGCTCAGTCCCGGTCGCGCTCGCCCAGCAGGCGTCGGATCCGGCCATTGTCGAAGCCGCGGGCGGCCAGGAAACGCGCCCGCCGCAGCCAGTCGCGCTCGCCCGCCGGCGGCGCCTCGCCGAAGCGCCGCCGGCAGGTCTCGGCGAGCACTTCGTCCCAGTCCGCCTGCACGACCAGCAATGCCTGCTGGGCGTCCTCGGGGCGCACGCCACGCTCGGCGAGTCCGGCCCGGATGCGCGACTCCCCGTAACCGCGCCCGACGCGTTCACGCACGTACGCCTCGGCAAACCGCGCCTCGCTGAGGTAGTCCTCGGCGGCAAGCCGCTCGAGCGCCTCGTCGATGGCCTCGCGGGCGTGCTCGCGCAACGCCAGCTTGGCACGCAGTTCCCGGCGCGAGTGCTCGCGACGGGCCAGTAGCCGCAGACCCGCCGCGTAGGCATCACCACTTCCGCTCTCGCCGCTGGCGGCCACCGGCTCGCTCGGGGCGGTTCGCGCGCCCGCGCGTCCGCCGACGCTCAGGAAGCGTCGGCGACGGCCTCCGGCGTCGCGCTCGCCGCCGTCTCCTCGGCACGCGGCCCGGTCTGCGGCAGCAGCTGTTCGCGCAGGCGCTTGTCGATGGCGT
>JBFJWO010000277.1:0-7045 GCA_041623575.1 Gammaproteobacteria bacterium | reverse complement strand
GCCGCAACGGCCGTGCTCAGCCACTTCCTCATGGTGATATCCTCGAGTTCGGTGTTTGTCGTGCAACCGCGCGGTGAGCCGCGGCGGGCCGGCACGGGCGCCGGCCAGGCCCGAGTGTAGTGCCCGGGCGCGCAAATGTCTCGCGATGCCGCGCCCGCCGGCGTTGACTATTGCGCGCGCGCCGCCGACCATCGCCGTGGCGGCAGGATCGAGGATCCGCACCGCCCGGGATCGGGCTCCACGACGCCCGTGCGCCCGCCGCGACCAGACTCAGCATCGGGGAGAACGGACGTGTTCCTGCGTAACGCCTGGTATGTCGCCGCGCCGAGCGCGGACATCGATCGCAGCCTCAAGCCGTTACGGGTCCTGGGCGAGAACCTCGTGCTGTTTCGCACCGAGCACGGCGAACCGGTCGCGCTGGAAGATGCGTGCCCGCATCGCAAGCTGCCGCTGTCGATGGGCCGCCTGCTCGGCGACCGGGTGGAATGCGGGTATCACGGGCTGACCTTCGACGCCGGCGGCGCGTGCGTGCATGCCGCCACGCAACAGCGCATTCCGAGCGGCGCGCGCGTGCACAGTTATGCCACCGCCGACAAGTGGGGCCTCACGTGGGTGTGGATGGGCGAGGCGGCGCTCGCCGACCCCGGGCGGATCGTGCACCTCGACCACTACGGCGAACCGGGCTGGGGCATCACCGGCGGCGACGCGCTGACCTGCGCCTGCCACTACCTGTACCTGATGGACAACCTGCTCGACCCCTCGCACGTCGCGTGGGTGCACCGTACGTCGTTCGCAGCCGCAGGCACCGAGGACACGCCGCTCGAGACCGAACTGCTCGACGACGGCCTGATCGTGTGGCGCTGGATCCTCGACCGCGACCCGCCGCCCTACTACGCTTCGCTGGTGCGCTTCAGCGGACGCTGCGACCGGTTGCAGCACTACGAGGCGCGCTACCCGAGCATCGCCATCAACAAGTCGGTGTACACGCCGGCCGGCAGCGGCGGCCCCGGCAAGCCCTTCACGGACCAGACCTACGTGATGATCTCCTATCACTTCATGACGCCGATCGACGAGCACTCGACCCGCTATCACTGGCTGCAGCAGCGCAACACCGACGCCGACGACGAGGCGATCACCGCGCGCATCCGGGCCGCTGCGCGCGGTGCTTTCAACGAGGACAAGGCGATTCTCGAAGCGGTGCACGCCGGCATGCGCTATCGCACCACGCCGCACATCAACCTGGCGCTGGACGCGGGTGCGGCACGCTTTCGCCGCGGCCTCGACGCGCTGCTGCAGGCGGAGGCGCGAGCCGACGGCGGTGACGACGAGGTCGGTTAGAGCCTGAGCGCCGTTTTCCTCCAATTTCGCAGGTGACGACGAGGTCGGCGAGAGCCCGAGCGCCATCTTCCTCCCATTTCGCCAGTTGCGAAAAGGGCACCTACAAGCCAAGCGCCACCTTCCGCCCATTTCGCAGGTGACGACGAGGTCGGTCAAAGCCCGAGCGCCTGTTTCCTCCCATTTCGGAGGTGGCGAAAGGGTCACCTACAACCCGAGCGCCATCTTCCGCCTTTGACTCCAGGACTGGATGATCCGGTCGGCGATCATCGCGATCAGCGCCATCCCGAGGCCCGCCACCAGGCCGTTGCCGAAATCGCTCTGACCGAGCGCGATGTACACCAGTTGCCCCATGCCCTTGGTGCCGACCAGCGCAGCGATCACCAGCATGGCGAGCGCGTACATGATGGTCTGGTTGAGCCCCAGCATGATCTCCGGGATGGCCAGCGGCAGTTTCACCTGCCACAGGATCTGCCGGTCGGTGCAACCCATCGAGCGGGCCGCCTCGACGGTTTCCGGATTGATCCGCCGCAGGCCGTGCTCGGTGTAGCGGATCGCGGGCACGATGGCGTAGGCGATGATGGACAGGAAAGCGGTGAACTCGCCGACCTGGAAGAACATCAGGAACGGGATGAGGATCACGAACAGCGGCATGGTCTGCAGGGTGTCGTTGATCGGGCGCAGGAAGGCCGACACGTAGTCGTTGCTCGCCGCGAGGATGCCGAGCGCGCTGCCGAGCAGCAGCGACACCACCACCGCCGCCATGCACAGGTAGACCGACAGCATCGCCTGCGCCCACACGCCCGTCAGCAGCATGAACAGCAGGCCGCCGCCGGCGAACGCGGCGACGCGCCGCCCGCCCACCTGCCAGCCGAGCACGGTGATCGCGGCGACGACCACCGGCCAGGGCGTGCGCGTGACGCCGAAGAACACCACGCCGGCGAGCAGCACGACACCGACGCCGGCGCGCCAGCCGATCGCACGCCCCGCCCACAGCGCCGCGCCGGTGCACGCGATGGCGTAGCCCCAGACCATCGCCGGGGTGAGCGCGAAACCCCAGGAGAACGGGCTGACGGCTTTCTCGAGCCCGATGCGCAACGGCAGCAGAAAATAGAACAGCACGGCGCGCTTGACCGCCTCGGTCGCGCCCGCGTACTCGACGGTCACGTAGGCGAGTGCGTCGTTGATGGGCGCCGCGGGATAGAAGACCCACGCCTGCGGGTACTCGCGCATCGGCGCCACCGCGAACGAGACGACGCTCAGCGCCGCCACCGCCGCGAGCGCCGCAACCAGGAACCGGTGACGATGCAGCAGGCTGCCCGTCTCGTGGCCGGCCCAGCGACGCTGATCGGCGAAACCGCGGCTGATGCGGTCCATGACCATGGCGATCAGGGCGATCACGATCCCCGCCAGCAGTGCCTCGCCGAAGCGCGCCTTGCGCATGGTCGAGAGCACTTCCCAACCGATGTCGGCATAACCGCCGATGATCGCCGCGATGATCACCATGCTGAGTGCCGCCATGGTGGTCTGGTTGACACCGATCATGATGGTCGGCATGGCGGTGGGGATCTGCACCCACCAGAACGACTGGCGGCGCGTGGTGCCGGACATCTGCGCGGATTCCAGCACCTCGCTCGGCACCCGCTGCAGGCCGAGGATCATGTTGCGCACCATCGGCGGACAGGCGTAGACGGCACTCGCGATCAGCCCGACCACCGGGCCGAAACCGAACAGCAGCAGGATCGGGATCAGGTAGGCGAAGGTCGGCACCGTCTGCATCAGGTCGAGCGCCGGTTGCACGATGCGGTTGGCGCGCTCGGAGCGATAGGCCCACACCCCGAGCGCGAAGCCGAGCGCGACCGCCAGCGGCACCGAGACGAACACCAGCGAGAGTGTCGCCATGCTCTCCGACCAGTACCCGACCACCACCATGTAGAACAGCGCGGCCGCCGTGAACGCGGCCAGTCGCCACCCGGACGCGGCATAGGCGAGCAGGGTGAAACCGCACAGCGTCGCCGGCCACGGCAACCACTGCAGCACGCCCTGAATGCCGGCCATCGGCCACTCCAGCAACCAGCTGAGCGCGCGGAACAGCCCGCGGAACGAATCGACGAACCATTGCATGAAGGCGTTGAGCCAGGCGGCGAGCGGCACGGTCCAGCCCTGCGGGTAGCTGGTCAGCCAGGGCAGCGCATCGCGCAGGTTGAAACACGCCAGCGCCAGCGCCCCGACGGCCAGCCACGCCCAGGCATCGCGGGGCACCGCGGCCACGGTCGCGGGACGCGCGGGGGCAGCCTCGCGGGCGACGGACATGCCGTTCAGCGCCCGGCGACGTGGCTGGCGGCGAGCGCGTTGACCACCGCGCGGGCCGTCACCTGGCCGACCACGCGTTCGCCCTGCAGCACCGCGATGCCGTGCTCGTGCTCGGCGAAGCGCGGCATCAGCTCCTCCAGCGTCGTGCTGGCCGCCACGCCGCGCGACGGGTCGACGCCCTCGCCGAGCGGTTCGGCGACCTCGCCGGCGGTGATCACTCGCACCCGCGGCACATCGCGGGTGAACTCCGCCACGTAGTCGCTGGCCGGGTGCATCACCACTTCGGCCGGCGAGCCGATCTGCTCCACCCAGCCGTCCTTCATGATCGCTATCCGGTCGCCGAGGCGCAGCGCTTCGAGGAAGTCATGGGTGATGAACACGATGGTCTTGTGCAACAGGCGCTGCAGGCGCAGGAACTCGTCCTGCATCTGGCGGCGGATCAGCGGGTCGAGCGCACTGAACGGCTCGTCGAGAAACCACAACTGCGGCTCCACCGCGAGGCTGCGTGCGATCCCCACGCGTTGCTGCTGACCGCCGGAGAGCTCGCGCGGGAAAGCCTCCTCGCGCCCCTGCAGCCCCACCAGCTCGATCACCTTGCGCGCGCGCGCTTCGCGCTCGGCGCGGGCGATGCCCTGCACCTTCAGCGGAAAGGCGACGTTCTCGAGCACGCTCTGGTGCGGCAACAGTCCGAAGTTCTGGAACACCATGCCCATCTTGTGGCGGCGGATCTCGATCAGCGCGTGCTCGTCCACCTTGAGCAGGTCATGCCCGTCGAGCAGCACCTCGCCGTGGGTCGGTTCGACCAGCCGCGACAGGCAACGCACCATGGTCGACTTGCCCGAGCCGGACAGGCCCATGATGACGAAGATCTCGCCGACGTGAACGTCGAAGCTCACGTCGCAGGCGGCGGCGATGTGCTCGGCGCCGATGATTCGCTGCCAGCGCTCGCGCGCTTCGAGGTCGCCGCGAAAGAACTGCGCCGGGTCCGGCCCGTAGACCTTCCATACGTGCCGACAGGCGATCTTGACGTCGCCGGGTCCGGCGCCGGCGGGCACTTCGCTCATTGCTCCTCCCGCTTGGCCGGCGGGCCCTGCCCGGGCCGGCGTGTGGCGTTGCTTTTACCGCCTGCGGCTCGCCAGCGCAAGCGGGCCCCGCCCGGTCGGGGCCGCGATGTGGTAGGGTTTCGGCCACCTCGCGCCAGGCGCGGGGTACTACGAAAACCGCCGGGCAAGGCGGGAGGACTGAGGAGATGACCATGACAAGCAGTGCCAAGACTTTCCTGGGCGGCGCCCTGGCCGCGGCGCTCGCCGCGGGGATCGCCCTGCCCGTCCACGCGGCGCCCATGGGCGACAGCGCCGAACCCATCAAGCTCGCCATGAACGAGTGGACCGGCCAGCACATCACCACCAAGGTCGCCGGTCAGATACTGGAAAAAATGGGCTACCGGGTCGAGTACGTCACCGCCGGTTACTACCCGCAGCTGACCGCGATCCGCGACAACGACATCAGCGCCACGCTGGAGATCTGGAGTTCCAACATCGGCGAGCACTACGCGCAGGCGCTGGCCTCCGGGCAGGCGGTAGCACTGGGCGACCTGGGGCTGAAGCCGGTCGAGACCTGGCACTACAACAAGGCGGCCGCCAGGGCCTGCCCGGGGCTGCCGGACTGGCAGGCGCTCAAACAGTGCGCCGAGGCCTTCGCCACCGCCGACACCTTTCCCGACGGGCGCCTGCTCGACTATCCCGCCGACTGGGGCACCACCAACGTCGATCGCCTGAGCGCGCTCGGCCTGCCGCTGAAATCGGTGCCGGCCGGCTCGGAGGGCGCGTTGATTGCCGAGATCAAGTCCGCCGAGAGCAAGGGCCAGCCGCTGCTGGTGATGTTCTGGAGCCCGCACTGGGTGTTTGCCGAGGTGGATCTCGACATCGTGAGCCTGCCGCCCTACCAGGACGGCTGCTACGAGGACCCCAAGGTCGGTCCCAACCCGGACAAGACCTACGACTGCGACTGGTCGCGCGGTTTCATCAACAAGGTCGCCTGGGCCGGCATGCAGAAGAAGTGGCCGGCGGCGTACGAGTTCCTCAAGCGCTACCAGCTGCGCAACGCCGATCAGATCCCGATGATGGCGGCGGTGGACCAGCAGGGCAAAGACCTCGACGCGGTGGTGGCGCAATGGGTGCAGGACAACCAGTCCGTGTGGCAGCCGTGGGTGGACGCCGCGAAGATGTGACCTGAGGCCGCCGCGGGACGCGGAGGCGGCCGTGCGGCCGCCTTTCCGCGCCCTCAGCGCGCCCGCGTCTGCTCGACCCACTCGAGCAGGTCCCGGGCCGCCGGTTCGATACGTGCGTTCAGCTCGTCGTAGTTCGCGATCAACTCGCGCCCGAGCGGCGTCAGTCGCGCGCCACCGCCGCCGTCACCGCCGACCGCGGTCTCCACCACCGGGTTGCCGAACGCCGAGTTCATGGTGTCGACGAGGTGCCATGCGCGCCGGTAGGTGACGCCCATCCGGCGGGCCGCCGCGGAAATCCCCCCTTCCGTTTCGATGAAACGCAGCAGGTCGATCTTGCCGGGGCCGACCGCGTCTTCGGCGATGTGGAGCTTCACGCGCACGTACGGCGCCGCCGGTGAGTCGGGATTGGCCTTACGTCTGCCCATCTCGCCGGGTCCTGTTCCAGTGCACGGCGCGCAGCCTAGCATGGGCGGGCGGCGGTGCGACCCGCCGTTGACCCCGCTATGCTCAATGTGGCATAACCCACGCAGCCACCCAGAGGGCGCCAACGCCGATGCCTCCCCTCCCTGCAATCCCCCCCGCGTTCGCACGCGTCGTCGCCGCTGCCGTCCTCGGCGTGCTGTTCGCCGCCGCCGCCACCGCTGCGGGGGCCGAGCGGTTCATCACCGTGGCCTCCACCACCTCGACCGAGAACTCGGGCCTGTTCGCGCGCATCCTGCCGCAGTTTCGCGCCCACAGCGGGATCGAGGTGCGGGTCATCGCGGTCGGCACCGGACAGGCGATCCGCATGGCGCGCAACGGCGACGCCGACGTGCTGTTCGTGCACCACCGCCCGTCCGAGGACGCGTTCGTCGCGCAGGGGTTCGGGGTCGAACGCCACGAGGTGATGTACAACGATTTCGTCCTGGTCGGCCCGGCCGCCGACCCGGCCGGCATCGGCGGGCTGCGCGACGCCGGCGTCGCGCTCGCCGCGATTGCGGCGGGCGGCTACCCGTTCGTGTCGCGCGGCGACGACTCGGGCACCCACAGGCGCGAGCGCGCCCTGTGGCAGGCCGCCGGCGTCGATCCGGTTCCGGCGTCGGGGACCTGGTATCGCGAACTCGGCAGCGGCATGGGTGCGACGCTCAACGCGGCCGCCGCCAAGAGCGCCTACACGCTGTCCGATCG
>JBFJWO010000276.1:0-7051 GCA_041623575.1 Gammaproteobacteria bacterium | reverse complement strand
GGGCTCCTTTCCACCCACTGCCCCGATGTTTTAGGAGAAATCTCGATGACCCAGTTCAAGCGTTACACCCTCGCAGTCGCCGGTGCACTCGCGGCGGCAAGCCTGCTCAGCGCACCTGCGCACGCGGCCAAGACCATGCGCATCGGCCACCTCAACCCCGAGAGTCCGTTCGAAAGTCACTCCGGCGCTATGGTGGCGGTCTTCAAGAGCTTGGTGGAGACCGCCAGCAATGGCTCCATCAAGGTGCAGTTGTTCCCCAACGGCCAGCTCGGCAAGGACAACGAGGTCATCGCGCAGGTGCGTGACGGCATCGTCGAATCATGCATCTCCTCGGCCGGCGGCGTTGCGCAGCATTACCCGCTGGTGGGGGTATTTGACGTGCCCTTCGCGTTCCCCAATATCGGCGTCGTGCACCAAGTGATGTCGCTCGACAGCAGCTTCGGCAAGAAATTCGCCGCCGACCTTGAGGCCAAGACCAGTGGGCTGAAGGTACTGGGGCTGCTCGACAGCGGGGGCTTCTTCGAGTTCAGCAACTCCAAACGGCCGATTAAAACCGTGGCGGACATGAAAGGTCTGCGCATCCGCACCATGACGTTGCCGACCCACGAGACAGTGGTGTCCTCGCTGGGCGGCCAGCCGACGCCGTTGCCCTGGGCCGAGGTCTACACCGCGTTGCAAACCGGAGTCGCGGACGGACAGATGAACCCCATCCCGATCATCGCCTTCGCGAAGTTCGACGAGGTGCAGAAGTACCTATCGATAACCAACCATCTGATCACGCCCTACGTGTGGTTCATCAACAAGGGCTTTTACGATGGCCTGAGCGCCGAGGAGCGCGACATTGTCAACTGGGCGGCGCGCGTCGCCGTCGACGCGGGACGCGGCGTCTCACGCATCATCGAGGCGTCCGACAAGGGTCTGCCGCACCTTGCCAAGAAGATGGAGGTGAACGCGCTGGCCGCCTCGGAGCTGGTTAAGTTCCGCGAGGCCTCACAGCCCGCGGTGCGCAAGCTCATCGAGCAGAAATTCGGCGCCGAGGGCGTGGACATGCTCGAGGCAATGCAAGCCGCGATCAGCGCCGCCGGCAGCTGACGCACCCGCCGCGGCCGGGTCCGAGCGCCCCGGTCGCGGCGCCGTTGAGAGGAGACATTGAAGGTGAGGAGCCCACTGAAAAGCTACTCCTTGCGCCACTTCCACAATCCGAGCGCCGACGCCTCGCACCCCTACGGCGATGCCGAGCGAGCGGTGTTGAACGAGCGTGAGGCAGAGGCCGCCAGCCGCGAGATCGCGAGCTGGCCGGGCTTTGCACCCTCGCCGCTGCGCTTCCTGCCCGGGCTCGCATCGCACGCCGGCGTCGCCTCCATCGCCTACCAGGACGAGTCGGGGCGTTTCGGCCTGGGGAGCTTCAAGGCGTTGGGCGGCGCCTACGCCGTGTTTCGGCATCTGGCGCGCCAGATTGCGGCTCGCACCGGCGCGACCGGCGTCAGCGCCGCGGACATCGCGGCTGGCGCGTACCGCGACATTGTCGCTGATTCCACCGTGTGCTGCGCCACCGACGGCAATCACGGCCGCTCGGTGGCGTGGGGCGCGCGTACCTTCGGCGCGCCCTGCGTCATTTACATCCACGAGACGGTCAGCCAGGGCCGGGAGGACGCGATCGCCGCCTACGGTGCGAAGGTGATCCGCAATCCGGGAAACTACGACGAGGCCGTGCACCGCGCGGCGCACGATGCCGAGGTCAACGGCTGGACGGTGATCTCGGATACCTCCTACGAGGGATACACCGAAATCCCGCGCGACGTTATGCACGGCTATACGGTGATGGCCGACGAGGCGCTGCGCGCCCATGAGTGCGCAGGCGTGCCGACACACGTCTTCATTCAGGGCGGCGTCGGCGGACTCGCGGCCGCGGTCTGCGCGCGTTTCTGGTGGCAGTACGGTTCGGATCGGCCGCGCTTCGTGTGCGTGGAACCCGAGCGCGCCGCCTGCCTGTACGAGAGCGCGAAGGCCGGCCGCCGGGTGATGCTCACGGGCGACATCGAGACCGTCATGGCAGGCCTTTCCTGCGGTGAGGCCTCGCTGCTGGCCTGGAAGATTGTCGAGCGGGGCACCGATGACTTCATGACCATCCCGGACGAGGCGGCCACCGACGTCATGCGGCTGCTGGCCGACGGCGTGAGCGGCGACCGGCCAATCGTCTGCGGCGAATCCGCCGGCGCGGGTCTCGCCGGTATGCTGGCGGCAATGGCCGAACCGGGACTCGCAGGCGCCCTCGGCCTGGACAAGGATGCGCGCGTGCTGGTGTTCGGTACCGAGGGCGACACCGATCCGGAGCTCTACAAGCGAATCGTCGGGCGCCCGGCCGACGCGATCCGCCGTGCCGCCTGACCGGACCTTAACGCAGCCAACGGAGCCGACTGCCGATGCCCCGTAAAAACCTCCGAATCAACCGTGATCGGCTGCTCGCGCGTATCGAGTCGCTCGCCGCCGTCGGTGCAATCGAGGGCGGTGGCGTGTGCCGTCTCGCGTTGAGCGACGAGGACCGCGCCGGCCGCGACCGGGTGGTGGGGTGGATGCGCGACGCCGGGCTGGCGGTCACGGTTGATCGCATCGGCAATGTGGTGGGTGTGAGGGCCGGGCGCAAGCCCGGGGCGCCGGTCATGACCGGTTCGCACATCGACACCGTGCGTACCGGCGGGCGCTATGACGGCAACCTCGGCGTGCTCGCCGGACTGGAAGTCATCGAGACGCTGAACGACGCCGGAATCGACACCGAGCACCCGGTGGCGGTCGCTTTCTTTACCAACGAGGAAGGCGCGCGCTTCGCGCCCGACATGATGGGTAGCCTAGGGTACGTTGGCGGGCTGGACGCCGAGACCATCCTCGCCACGCGCGGCATAGACGGCAGCACCGTCGGGGAGAACCTCGAGCGCATCGGCTATGCCGGGGAGGCGCCGATCGGCGTGCCGCAGGTGCGCGCCTTCGTCGAGCTGCACGTCGAGCAAGGACCGGTGCTGGAGGAGGAGGGCGTGACCATCGGCGTGGTCGAGGGCGTGCAGGGTATCTCCTGGACCGAATACACCATCACCGGTGTCTCCAACCACGCCGGTACCACGCCCATGCGACTGCGTCACGATGCCGGCTACGCGGCCGCCGCTATTGCCACCGAGGTACGTGCCATCGCGCGCGACTTCGGAGGCGATCAGATCGGCACCGTGGGTGCGCTCGCGCTGAAGCCCAACCTGGTCAACGTAATCGCCAACCACGCCCTGCTGACGGTGGATCTGCGCAATACCGACGAGCGGCGCCTGCGCGCGGCCGAGGGACGGCTCGCCGGTTTCGTCGAGGAACTCGCTCGCGGCGAGGGCGTGCAGGTGACCTCGCGCACTCTCGCGCGCTTCGAGCCCGTTACCTTCGATCCGGACATGGTCAACCGCGTCGAGAAACACGCGACGTCGCATGGCCACAGCGTGCGACGCATGCCCAGTGGGGCGGGACACGATGCACAGATGTTCGCGCGGGTCTGTCCGACCGGCATGGTGTTCGTGCCGAGCGTGGACGGCATCAGCCACAACGTGAAGGAATTCACCGCGCCCGAAGACCTGGAGGCCGGCGCGAACGTCCTGCTCTCGGTGCTCACCGAACTCGCCGGCGAGTAGGTCGCGGCCATGCGCCAGCTCATCCGCAACGCGCTCATCGTCAACGGTGACGGCGTCACCGAGCCCTACGCCGGCGACGTACTTATCGACGGCGAGCGCATCACGCACCTGGGTGCGGTGCCGGGCGGCGAGCGGCGTGACGTCGAGCGCGAAGTCGATGCGGCGGGCCGCGCGCTTGCGCCCGGGTTCATGGACACCCATAACCACGGCGCGCTGGCCGGCACGCGGATCGGCGAATCCGGATTACCGGTCGCCTGCGAGCTGGCATTGCGCGGCGGCGTGACGCGACGCCTGTGCGGCGTCGACGGGCTCTCGCCGGCGCCGGTGGCGCGCGAGCAGCGTGGCGAGTATGCAGCGCAGCTTCAGCCGCTGGATGGCGCCATTGAGGGCGATTGGAGCTGGTCGACCGTGGCCGAGTTCCAGGCGTGGCACGCAGGCCATTCGGCCACCGACATGGGCCTGTACCTCGGCCACAGCGCGGTGCGCCGCGTGGTGATGGAAAACTCGCCGCGCGCCGCGACGGACGAAGAGATCCGCGCCATGTGCGCCGTGGTGCGGCGCGAGGCCCCGGTCACGCTGGGACTCTCCACCGGGCTGGTCTACAACCCGGCCGTGTACAGCGATAAGCGCGAGCTGACGGCCCTGGTGCGCGCCTTCAATGAGGTGCGCCCGGGCGCCCTGTTTCCCCACCTGCGCTCCGAGAGTGATCGCATCCTCGAGTCGCTGAGCGAGGTGATCGAGGCTTGCATCGAGGGCGGCGGCGGCTACTGCAACGAGCACAGCAAGATCGCCGGGCGCGACAACTATGCCAAGATCGGCGCGCTCGAGGCGATGTTGGCCGACGCCGCCGCCGGGGTGCCGACGATGGAGAACATGTATCCCTACACCGCGGGGAGCACTACTGGCGACGCAATCTTCCCGCCCGACGTGCGCGCCGGCACGCGCGCGGAGTTCCTCGCTCGGCTCGCGAACCCGGCGTTGCGCGACGCGCTCTACCGGCGGATGCGCGGCGACACCACCACCTGGGACAACTTCGTGCGTTTCTGCGGGGGGCTGGGTGGAATTCAGATCGCGGGCGTGCGGGGAGGCGTCGGCGATGCCTTCCTCGGCAAGCGGCTCGCCGACGTGGCGGCGGCCGCCGGGCAGAACGACCCCGAGTCGCGCGGCGCCTACGAGGCCGTGTTTGACTTCTACCTCGCCAACGCCGGCGAAATCGGCATCATCACCCATTATGGCAACGAGGCGACGGTGGAGCGCTTCTTCCGCCGCCCGAGCATGGCGATCTGCACCGATGGCCTGATGCCCGGCCCGGGCCAGAATCCGCACCCGCGCGCGCTGGGCGCGTTCCCACGCGCGCTGCGCATGGCGCGCGAGATGGGCATCGGGCTGGCGCAGATCGTCTATCGTATGAGCACCCTGCCCTGCCGCTTCCTCGGCCTCGAGGATCCGGTGCTCAGAGTCGGCACCGACGCTTCGCTCGTGCTGTTCGAGCCCGGCACGGTGCGCGAGCGCAACGACTACCTTGACCCGCTGGTGCCGCCTGAGGGCATTGACGCGGTGTGGGTGCACGGTGAGATGTTGCTTGACCGCGGGCAGTTGCGGGTGCCGGCACGTCTGCCGGGACGCACGCTGCTCGCCGCGAGCAGCCGGTAGCGCCTATGAAGCGCGGTGAGAGCCGGGGGAACGCGGGTACGGCCGCGAGATCCGGTCCCCGATTCCGCCGCGCTCCATCCGCGCCACGGTGCGGTCCCGGGTACGGGACGACGACGGTGAATCCACCAGCCGGCTCGAAGGAGTTCCCATGAACGATATTGTCGCGCCTACGCCCGAGTTGCCGCGATGGGCGGCAAGCGCCGTGAACCTCGCGTCGCCGCGGTTGGGCACCGAGGCGGTGCGTTGCAGCGACGACAGCTTTGCCGCGATGTCCCGCATGCTCCAGGACGCGCCGGCGGTGTTCAAACCGGGCGTGTTCGACGCCTTCGGCAAGTGGATGGACGGCTGGGAGAGCAAGCGGCGCCGGCGGGGCGGTTACGACTGGTGCGTCGTGCGCCTGGGCGTGCGCGGCCGGGTGTGCGGCGTAGACATCGACACCTCTCATTTCACGGGGAACTACCCGCCGGCCGCCAGCCTGTGGGGGTCCGACGCCGAACAAGATCCCGGCGACGATCCCGACGCCTGGACCGAGATCCTCGCCGCCACCGCGCTCAGACCAGACGCGCACCATTTCGTCGAGTGCGCCGCAGCGGGCCCGTTTCGCTGGCTGCGGCTCAACCAGTACCCTGACGGGGGCATCGCGCGGCTGCGCGTCTACGGCCAGCCGTCACCCGACTGGAACACCGACGACGTCGGTGCCACGGAACTCTCGGCGCTCGCCAACGGCGGCCGTGTGGTGGCTTACAATGATGCCCACTACGGTGATGCGTGGGCGGTGCTTTCGGCCGGGCGCGGTACCAGCATGCAGGACGGTTGGGAGACTCGCCGCCGCCGCGAGCCTGGCCACGACTGGATGATCGTCGCGCTTGGAGCGCCCGGAATCGTCGAGCGCATCGAAGTCGACACCGCGCACTTCAAGGGCAACTACCCGGACCGCTGCTCGCTGCAGGCAGCGCTCGTCGAGTGGGGTACCGACGAGAGCCTGGTGACGCAGGCGATGTTCTGGCCCGCACTGCTAGCCGAGCAGCCGCTACGCGCTGACGCCATCCATGTCTTCGAGTTGGCGGCGCTCCACGACCTCGGGCCGGTCAGCCACGTGCGCCTGAACATCTATCCCGACGGCGGCATCAGCCGCATCCGCGTCTGGGGGCGACGCTCGTGAGCGAAGTGCTGTATCCGTCATCGCTCACCGCCGCGGCGTTCGCGCCGTTCGGCAATGTCATCGCACCCGACGTCGGCGACAGCTTCCCCATCAACGACGGCAACGCGCGTCGCTTCCACGCCCTCGCGACTGCCGATGCCAGCGATGGCGAGGTCATCTTGTCGATCTTTCGCGGCACGCCGTGGCCGTCGCCGGTCCACATCCGTATGCTCGAGCGGCACCCATTGGGTAGCCAGGCATTCGTGCCCATGGAACGCCACCCGTGGCTGATTGTCGTCGCTGATGAGCCGAAGCCTTCGGCCTGCCTCGCCTTCCTCGCCCGCGGCGATCAGGGCGTCCAGATCGCCGCCCGTGTCTGGCATCACCCGCTGCTGGTGATGCGCGCGAGCCACGACTTCCTCGTCGTAGACCGCAGCGGGCCGGGAGACAACCTCGAGACAGTGCACTTCGACGCGTCTGCGGCGCTGGAGCTGGCGTTACCCGACGCAAGCTCCGGTTGAGAGACTGCATCGAGAAGCTCAAGAGCCGGTTTCTGTCCGATATTCTCGCGTAGGCCCAAGAAGACCCTGCCCGCGGG
>JBFJWO010000275.1:0-7060 GCA_041623575.1 Gammaproteobacteria bacterium | reverse complement strand
CGCGAGGGCCGAGAGAGACGCCATCGACCGTCAACTGGAACAGGCGCAGCGGCGATTCGAGGTGGGCCTGATCGCCATCACCGACGTCAAGGAGGCGCAGGCGCGTTTCGACCAGGCCGTGGCCCAGGAGATCGAGGCCGACAACGGCCTGGCCGTCAGCCGCGAGGCACTGCGCGTGCTGGTCGAGACCGAGTTCGGTGCGCTGGCCCCCCTGTCCGCCGAAGCCGAGCCGGTGCAGCCCGACCCGCCCGACATCGATGCCTGGGTGAGCACCGCCGAGCAGCAGAACCTCGCGCTGCGAGCCGCTCGCCTCGCGGCCGAGGTGGCGCGCCGCCAGATCGAGATCGAGCGCTCGGGCGACTACCCCACCCTCGACCTCGTCGCCTCGCACAGCTACCAGGACAGCGACGGCGGTGCCTCGGAGGGCGAGTCGACCACCACCTCGCTCGGCGTGCGCTTCAACCTGCCGCTTTACGCCGGGGGCGGTACGCGCGCGCGCACCGGTCAGTCGCGAGCGGAGTTCGACGCCGCGCGCGAACGCGCGGAAAAGCAGCGCCGCAGCACCTTGCAGCAGGCCCGCAGCGCCTACCTGAGCGTGCTCGCCGGCATCAGCGGCGTGCGCGCCCGGGCGCAGGCCCTGGCCTCGACCCAGGCCGGCGCCGAGGCCACCCAGGCCGGGTTCGAGGTCGGTACCCGCACCGCGGTCGACGTGCTGATCGCCCTGCAAAATACCTATCTGGCCGAGCGCAACTACGCCCGCGCGCGCTACGACTACATCCTCAACATGCTGCGGCTGCGCCGGGCGGCGGGGACGCTGGAACAAGGGAACCTCGAGGCGATCAATCGCTGGCTGCGCTAGCCGACCCCGCGAGAGGCGACGTGGACGACGAGTTCGAACGCCTTCAGGTGAGCCAGACCCTGGCCCGGGCCGCGGACTCGACGCTGGCGTTGATCGACCTGCAGGGTCGTATCGCCGCTGCGATGCGGCCCGGCGAATACCGCCGGGTGCGCGACACGACCCTGCGGGTGTTGCATGCGGCACGCCTGCTGGCCATCCCCGTGGTCTACACGGAGCACAACCCCGAAGGGCTGGGCGGTACCGACCCGCAGGTCCGCCAGGCACTCCCGCCCGCCGCTTTTCGCGTGCCGAAGACCCATTTCTGCGCCTGCGACGAGCCACCCTTCGCGAACGCGCTGGAGATCGCCGGGCGCCGGCAACTGGTGCTGTGCGGACTGGAGGCACACGTTTGCGTGCTCCAGTGCGCGCTCGGCGCGCGGGCGCTCGGCTATCGGGTGTTCGTCGTCGGCGACGCCGTGTGCTCGCGCGCCGGCGCCAACAAGCGCAACGCGCTCTCGCGCCTGAGCGACCAGGGCATCGTGGTCACCAACAGCGAATCGCTGCTGTTCGAGTGGCTGGGCACCAGCACGCACCCGGCGTTCTCCGAACTGCTGGCGCTGATCCGCTGAAGTGTCCGCACCCGACTTCGATCCTCGGGCATTCGCAGCACCCCGCTACTGGCCGACCTGGCTGGCGCTGGGGTTGCTGCGTGCGCTCAGCACCCTGCCGCTGGCCTGGCAGTTCCGACTGGGGTCGGGGCTCGGGCTCGCCATGCACTTTTTGCATCGCCCGCGACGGCACATCGCACGGCGTAACGTCGATGCCTGTTTCCCGGACCTGGACGCCGCCGAGCGCACCCGCCTGGTGCGTGAAACCTTCCGCCACACGGGGATCAGCGTCATCGAGACGGGGCTCGCCTGGTGGGGCGATCCGCGGCGGCTGCAACGCTGGGCCCAGGTAGAAGGACTCGAGCACCTGCACACCGCGCTCGCCGCCGGGCGCGGAGCGATCGTGCTCACCGGGCACAGTACCGCGCTCGAGATCGGGGGGCGCCTGCTCGGGCTGCACATACCGATGCAGGTGATGTTCCGCAACGCCAGCAACCGGCTGGTCGACGCGGTCGCGCTCGCGGCGCGCACACGCAATTTCGGGCGCGTGTTGCGCCGGCGGCGCGTGCGCGAGACCCTGCGCGGTCTGCAGGACAACCTGCCGACCTGGTACGCACCGGACCAGGATTTCGGGCGCAAGGGTACGGTGTTCGTCCCGTTCATGGGGGTACCGGCCTCGACCCTGCTCGCCACCGCCCGCCTCGCGCAGATGTCCGGCGCGGCGGTGGTGCCTTACTTTCCCTACCGCCTGAGCGGCGCGCGCGGCTATCGCCTCGTCATTCAGCCGGCGCTCGAGGGTTTCCCGAGCGACGACCCCGTGGCCGACGCGCGCCGGGTCAACGAAGTGCTGGAAGCGCAGATCGCCGAGGCGCCGGCCCAGTACATGTGGGTCCACCGGCGCTTCAAGACCCGCCCGCCCGGCGCACCGCCCATTTACTGAGCCGTGTACCGACTCTCCCTGCTGGCGCTGACTCCCTACCTGGTACTGCGCACCTGGCTGCGCAGCCGCCGCGACGGTGGCCGCCGTTACCTGCGCCAACGACTCGGTTTCGGGCTGCCCCGCCTGGCCACGGCGCCGCTCTGGCTGCACTGCGCCTCGGTCGGTGAGGTCAACGCCGCCGCGCCGCTGGTGCACCGGTTGCTCGCAGCGAACCCGGGCGTGCCGCTGCTGGTCACCACCAATACCGCGAGCGGCGCGCGCACCGCCGCGCGCCGCCTGCCGGGGGAGTGCACGCACGCCTACCTGCCGCTCGACTGGCGATTCGCAACGGGTCGGTTCCTCTCCCGCTGCCGCCCGCGTGCGGCCCTGATCATGGAGACCGAGATCTGGCCCAACCTGTACGCGCTCGCCAGGCGCGCAGGCTGCCCGCCGGTGATCGTGAACGCGCGCCTGTCATCGCGCAGCCGGGACGTACCGGGCTGGGTGCGACGCGCGCAGGCCAGCGCCCTCGACGACGTTGCCGCCGTGCTGGCCCGCAACGAAGAGGACGCCTCTGCCTACCGGGAACTCGGCGTGCCCGCGTCCCGTGTCACGGTCTGCGGCAATCTCAAGTTCGCCGCGGCCGCCTCGCCCCGCGAAGAGACACCACCGTCGCCCGTCGCCGCACCGTTCTGGCTGGCCGCCTCCACCCACGCGCCCGAGGAACGCTATTGCGCGCAGGTGCAACACGCCCACCCCGACCTGCCGCTGCTGGTGGTCGTGCCGCGTTACCCCGAACGGGGCGCAGCCGTCGTCGCGGAGCTGCGCCGGGTCGGGTTCGAGGCCGCGCGCCGGGGCCTGGGCGAACCGCCCTCCCCGGGAACGCGGGTCTACGTGGCCGACACGCTGGGCGAACTGGGCAGCTTCCTGGCGCACGCCGAACTGGTGTTCATGGGCGGTTCGCTGATGCGCCGCGGGGGGCAGAACATCCTGGAGGCGGCACGTCATGCCTGCCCGACCGTGGTCGGGCCCAACATGGAGAACTTCGCCGACGAAACGCGGCGCCTGCTCGCCGCCGGCGCCCTGGCGCAGGTCGCAGACGCCGCAGGGCTCGCCACCTGCATCAGCACATTGCTGCGCGACCCGGCGCGCCGTGCCGCCATGGCCGCCGCCCAACGCCGGACCCTGGCCAGGGAGGGCCGCGTGGCCGAACGCTACCTGGCGGAACTGCGCCGGGTGCTGCCCGACGTGTTCGCGGCACGGTAGGCGTCGCGCAGTGCCGCCCAGTCGGCCTCGGCGAGATACAGCGGCCCGCCGGCGTCGGCCAGCTTGTCCAGCGAACGTCGCAGGCGGGCGAGGTTCGCTTCGCGCCAGCCGGCGCCCGCGCGGCGAATCCGCGCACGGTCGAAGTCGATCAGCCACAGGCCCCCGGTCTCGTCGAGCAGCACGTTGTTGGCATTGAGGTCCGCGTGGCACACGCCGCGCCGGTGGAACGTGCTGAGCAGCGCGCCCAGCGCCCGCCAGCGGGATTCGTCGAGCGGCGCGTGTCGCAGCGCTTCGGCGAGCGTTCGCGCGCCCGCTATCAGCTCGGTGGCGAGGTCGGCACGGTAGATCAGCCCACCCCTGACCAGGCGGGCCGCCAGCGGGCGCGGCACGGCGAACCCCTCCGCGTGCAGGCAGGCCAGCAGGCGCCACTCGCGCCACGGGCGGCTCAGCGCCGCCCCGTTCCAGACGTAACGATCGCCGCTGAGCGACGCCAGCGCACCGCCCCGACGATAGTGGCGAAGCACATAGCGACGCCCCTGATGGGTCGCGACGACGACCGGCGCGCGCCCGCCCCCGAGCAGCGGGGCCGCGTCATGGGTCCCGCCGGGCGCGGCAAACAGGCTCGCGACCTGACCCGCCGCGATGCGGGCGGCGTCGAACAGGAACAGGACATCGCCCTGGCGGCAGCTGGCCTCGACCGGCGCGTCCGCTTGCACGTCCTCACCCACCGCCGGTCCCGGTGGCGGCGAACAGCCGCTCGAGGCGCTCCGTGACGGCCTCCACGGCGATCCGTTCCATCGCCGCGGGGTCGCGCACTCGCCGGCCCCAACGAACCTCCTCGACACGCTTGCCCTGCTCGGCGAGCAGCGCCTCGGGATAGGCGTTCACCGTCCATTCGCGACGGTGGTAGGGGCCGGTACGCAGCGGGTTGGAGGTGGCGTACAGGCCGATGACCGGCGTGCCGACCGCGTTGGCGAGGTGCACGGGCCCGGAGTCCGGCCCGATCAGCACGTCGGCGAGTTCCAGCACCGCCAGCAGCTGCTTCAGCGAGGTGCGCCCGATCAGGTCGAGCGGCGGCGGCCGGAGCGCGGCGCACAGCTCACGGGCGTAGCGGCGTTCGAACTCGCTCGGTCCGCCGGTTAGCACGACCCGGGCCCCCAGCCTTTCTCCGGCGTAGCGTGCCACTGCCTCGTAGTGGCTCACCGGCCAGTTGCGATAGTTGCGCGCACGCTGGCTGCTGCAGGGGCTGATGACCACCACGCGCGGGTGCGAGCCGAGCTCGCGCCGTGCCCAGTCGCGATCGCCCGGCGGGACCGGGATATCCCAGCGTATCGGCCGCCGCGCGATCCCGAGCGCATCGGTGAAGCCGAACAAGCCGTCCATGACGTGCTCGCGCTCGCGCGCGGCAATCCGGTGCGTGGTAAACAGCCACTGGAAGTCCACCGCGCGCCGGCGATCGAAGCCCAGGCGCACCGGCGCCCGGATACAGCGGGCCAGCAGGCTTGCGCGCAGCGCCGCCTGCATCTGCAGCAACACGTCGAAGCGCCGGTCGGCGAGGCGCCGGCGCAGGTTGCGGAACTCCCGCCAGCCGCCGCGCTTGTCGAACACCACCAGCTCCACCCCGTCGAGGCCGGCCAGCAGCTGCGCCTCGAGCTTGCCGATCACCCACGTCAGCTCCGTGTCCGGCCACTCGGCCTGCAGCGTGCGCACCACGGGCAAGGTGTGACAGACGTCGCCGAGCGCGGACAGGCGCAGCACGCACACGCGCGCGGGCGGGCGTTCGAACACCAGCGCCTTTGCGGGTGGCGGGGGTTTGAGCAAGACGCGGGGGCGGTGCAGCGGGGCGCTTGCGTCAGCGAGCCCGGTGGCTCAAGCGTCGACCAGCTGATACTCCGCCCCGCAGTAGGGACAGCGGTAGCGCTCGACTTCGTCGAGCGGAATGTAGACGCGCGGGTGCGAATCCCACAGGCTCATCTCGGGCGTCGGGCAGTGCAGCGGCAGCGCCTCGCGCGTGACCTCGTAGACCTTGCGGGCGTTGGCGGTCTGGAAGTCGTTGCTGCCGGCGGTCTTGCTCACGTGCGGCACGGTCGGGTCTCCTGTCGGAACGCGGCTGGCGGACGGGCTATTTCAGCGAAGGCGCCGGCACCGTGCAAGCTGCTCACGAGCCCTGGCGCGTATAGGTCAGCCATCCCGCGGGCGCCTCGTCGCGGCCTTCGACGAGGTCGAAGAAGGCGCGCTGCAGCACCTCCGTGACCGGGCCGCGGGTGCCGCTGCCGATGCTGCGGTTGTCGACTTCGCGGATGGGGGTCACTTCGGCCGCGGTACCGGTGAAAAACGCCTCGTCGGCGATGTACACCTCGTCGCGCGTGATGCGTTTCTCCTGCAACTCGTAGCCATGGCGGCGCGCCAGCACCAGGACGGTGTTGCGCGTGATCCCGTTCAGCGCCGAGGTCAGATCGGGCGTGTAGATCACGCCGTCGCGCACCAGGAAGAAGTTCTCGCCGCTGCCCTCGGCCACGAACCCCTGCGTGTCGAGCATCAGCGCCTCGTCGTAGCCGTCGGCCAGCGCTTCCTGCAGGGCCAGCGTGGAGTTGGTGTACTGGCCGTTGATCTTGGCCTTGCCCATCGCGCTGTTCGGAAAGTGACGGCTGTACGAAGAGGTCTTGACCCGAATCCCGCGCTCGAGGTTCTCCGCGCCGAGGTAGGAGCCCCACTCCCAGGCCGCCACGCAGCAGTGCACCCGCACGTTGTCGACGCCGAGCCCGATGCCGTCCGAACCGAAGAAGCACATCGGGCGGATGTAGGCGGCTTCGAGCCCGTTCTCGTTGATCACGCTCACTTGCACGGCGTTCAGGGTCTCCGCATCCCAGGGAATGGTCATGCGCACGATCCGCGCCGAATCGAACAGCCGGCGGGTGTGGTCGGAGAGGCGGAAGATCGCCGGGCCGCGCTCGGTGGCATAGGCACGCACGCCCTCGAACACGCCCAGTCCGTAGTGCAACGTATGGGTGAGCACGTGCACGCGCGCCTCGCGCCAGGGCACGAGTTCGCCGTCGAACCAGATCCAGCCGTCGCGTTCGGCCATCGACATCAGCTTTGCTCCCCGGGTCCGGGCGCGCCGCTCAGACCTGCATCACACGCCGCCAGAGCTCGGACACCGAGTCCCGCAGCTCCTGCAACGCGCTGTCCCCGGCGTGCCGGGATTCGCCCAGCGCCAGGTGATGCGTGCGCTCGCGCAGCGCCATGTAGGCATCGTGCAGCAGCCGCGCATCCGCGGCGCTCAACAGGCCCACGCTCCCGAGCACCTCGAGCAGGCGCAGATTGTCCGGGAAGTCCAGCAGGCGGGGATGCTCGGCGGCGGCGGCCAGCACGTGGTATTGGACCATAAATTCGATGTCCGTGATACCGCCCGGGCCGTGCTTCAATTCG
>JBFJWO010000274.1:0-7086 GCA_041623575.1 Gammaproteobacteria bacterium | reverse complement strand
GGGCATGCGCCAGCGCCTCGGTCTGGCGCAGGCGCTGCTCGGCGCACCGCGACTGCTGCTGCTCGACGAGCCGACGTCCGGGCTCGATCCGGCATTGCGGCGCGAGTTCTACGCGGTCGTTCGCGAGCTGCAGGCCGAAGGGGTCGCGGTGCTGATCTGCTCGCACAGCCTGACCGAGATCGAGTCGCGCGCCGGGCGCCTCGCCATCCTGCAACGCGGCGCGCTGGTGGCCTGCGGTACGCTCGAAGAGCTTGCCCGCGCGGCCGGCTTGCCGGTGCAGGTCCGCGTTTCGGTGACACCGGGCCAGGCGGCGGCGGTGGCGGATCGCCTCGCCGGCGGGGCCAGGATCGAGCACGTCAACGAGCGGGCGCTGGCGCTCAGCTGCGAGCGCAGCGAGAAGATGCCCCTGTTGCGCGCCCTGTCGGGATTCGGCCCGGTGGTCGAGGACGTGGAACTCGCACCGCCGCGCCTGGAGGAGATCTACGCGCACTTCAGCGAGCGGGAGGGCGTATGAGGGTTCTCGCGATCCTGGCCGCGAGGGAGATCCGCGACGCCCTGCGCAACCGCTGGGTGGCGGCGAGCATCGCCTTGCTGGCGGCGCTGGCGCTGACGCTCGCCCTGCTCGGCGCCGCCCCCGGCGGCAGCGTCAAGGCCAGCGCACTGGCGGTGACCGTGGCGAGCCTCGCCAGCCTGAGCGTCTACCTCGTGCCGCTGATCGCGCTGATGCTGTCGTTCGACGCGCTGGCCGGCGAACTCGAGCGCGGCACCATGCTGCTGCTGCTGACCTACCCGGTGCGCCGCTGGCAGGTCATCGCCGGCAAGTTCGTCGGGCACGTGTGCGTGCTGGGCGTGGCGGTCGCGGTGGGCTACGGCAGCGCGGCGCTCGCGGTGGGGCTCGACGGTGCCGGTGCCGCCGACTGGTCGGCGTTTGCCCGCCTGCTCGCCAGCACCGTGCTGCTCGGCGCGGCGTTCATCGCGCTGGGCTACCTGGCGAGCGTGGTCGTGCGCGAGCGTGCCACCGCCGCCGGCGCCGCGATCGGCGTGTGGCTGGTGATGGTCGTGCTCTACGACCTCGCGCTGCTCGGGCTGGTGCTGGGGGCCGAAGGGCGCTTCGCGTTGAGCGAGACCGCGTTTCGCGCCCTGCTGCTGCTCAACCCGACCGACGCCTACCGCTTGTTCAACCTGGCCGGCGAGGGCAACGTGCCGGCGCTCTCGGGGCTTTCCGGTACGTTGGCGAGCGGCGGGCTCGCCCCGGCCTTGCTGCTGGGAATCATCACGCTGTGGACAGCCGCGGCGCTGGCAGCGGCGACCGCGCTTTTCTCGCGCAGGGAGCTGTGAGCATGAGACCGACCGCGGTGCTGATCGCGGCGGCCCTGCTGGCCGGCTGCGGGGGCGAGGCGCCACGCGAGGTGCCACCGCCGATCGAACTGACGCGCGAGCACGTCGGCTACTACTGCAACATGATCGTCGCCGACCACCGCGGGCCCAAGGGCCAGGTCCACCTGCTGAGCGCTCGCCAACCGCTGTGGTTCGCCTCGGTGCGCGACACGCTGGCGTTCACCCGCCTGCCCGGCGAGCCGACGGACATCGCGGCCATCTACGTGAACGACATGGGCCGGGCCGACTGGGACTCGCCCGAGGCCGGTACCTGGATCGATGCGCGTGCCGCACTGTTCGTCGTCGGCAGCCGTCGCGCGGGCGGCATGGGCGCGCCCGAGCCGGTGCCGTTCGCCGAGCGGGCCGCGGCCGAGGGGTTTGCCAGCACCTACGGCGGGCGGGTCGTGAGCTACGGCGAGGTCCCCGACGAGCACGTGCTGGCGGTGCCGCCGCCCGCTGCCGCCGTCCCCGCTATCCACGCTCACGCCCGCGATCACTGACCGGCGCCGGGCGTCGACAGCCTTCCCGCGCGCGGCTAGAATCCCTCGGCCCGGCCGCTTCGGTCCGGGTGTGTTCTCGGGGCGGGGTGCAACTCCCCACCGGCGGTGAAGCGCGGTTGCGCGCAAGCCCGCGAGCGCCCGCCGGCCTTCGGCCTGGCGGGGTCAGCAGATTCGGTGTAACTCCGAAGCCGACGGTCACAGTCCGGATGAAAGAGAACAACGCAGCCCGCGCACGCGCGCGAGGCCGCCGCGTACGCCCTGGTTCTGGTGTTTCGATCCGCGGAGAAAACCATGAATCAGCCCTCCCAGGAGACTTCCGCCAGCCTGCAGGTCGCCGTCGTGCAGGCGCGCTGGCACGCCGACATCGTGGACGAGTGCCGCAAATCCTTCGTCGAGGAACTGCAACGCCTCACCAACGGCCGCGCCCGGGTCGACGTGTTCGACGTCCCCGGCGCCTTCGAGATCCCCTTGCTGGCCCGCACCCTGGCGCGCAGCGACCGCTACGCCGCGGTGCTGGGTTGCGCGCTGGTGGTCGACGGCGGCATCTACCGCCACGAGTTCGTCGCCCAGAGCGTCGTCAGCGGCCTGATGCAGGCGCAGATGGACAGTGACGTGCCGGTGCTCTCGGCGGTGCTGACCCCCCATCACTTCCACGACGGCGAAGAGCACCGGCGGTTCTTCTTCGAGCACTTCAGGATCAAGGGCCGCGAGGCGGCCGAGGCCTGCATCGGGGTGCTCGACGCCCGGCGCGCGGCAGCCTGAGGTCGAAGCGGGCGGCCGGTGCGGGCGGCGCGCCTGCCCTGGAGATCTACGCACCGGTCTTGCCGGGGGCGGACGTCAATCTCGCCAGCCAGTCCTTGCGCTCGGCGGGCGGGAAGTACTTCGTGGCGTTGCGCAGGGCTTCGACGGAGAAGTCGGCCAGGTGGCGCTGCACGAAACGCTCCACGCGCGGTTTGGCTGGACGCGAGAGGTCGCGCAGCACCCAACCGACGGCAGTCTTGGCGAAGCGTTCCTGGCGGGCGATCAGGGTCGCCGCCGTGGTCTCGATCAGCGGGTGATAACGCTCCTCGCCGATGACCTTGACGAAAGGCACCAACGAGGCGCGCGCCTGCCACAGGTACCCGGCCCGGCGCCAGGCGGCGATCGCCCGGGCGCAAGGGAGGCCGCGCGAGGCGATGGTTGGGCCCAGCACGCGCACGCAGAACCAGTCGCAGGTGTTCCAGTCGAAGATCAGTTCGCGCGCGAACAGGCTCCGGTAGTCCGCGAGCAGTTCGCGCCAGGGCAAGCGGTCGTAGAGGTAGTACTGCAGGAACAGCACGCCGGCCAGCTTGTCCTCGGCCAACGGTTCCTCGAACAGGCGCAGCGCCAGCGCCCTTTGCCGCCCGGCCGGCCAGCCATCTATTCCCTCCGCTTCGCGCCACGCGGCCAGTTCACGGCGAATCACCGCAATGCCGGCGCCGCGAAAACCGATCGCCCCCTCGAGATAGTTCTCCCACCACGTGCGCGTGGGCGCCGAGGCCTGGCAGTCGAGAGCGGCCTGCAGGCGCTGGATTCGCTGCCGGTCGCCGGCTTCGGTCACTCGTCGCCTCCGCGCTGCCCGGCACGGGTGAGGGGTTCGATCGCCCGGCGGCGCCACCGCCAGGAGCGTGCTCCGGCAATCGTCCGTCGCCGACATCGGTTGCGCATCGTGGAAGGTTGCTGAAAAAACTGCTTAGCGGCTGCCTGTTGATGCGATACGGGGAGGTATCGCCAGGATCGACAATGCCAGGTCGTTGTGACGTAGTAACTCGAAAATCGCACTTTTCGACGCCGCGCGCTGGAGAAGTACAGGAGGTACTTTTCCAGCAAACTGTCAGGGCCCGCCTCCGGTCACTCGCCGTCGCGCTCGCGCATCACCAGCCCGGTGGCGGTGTCGCCGACCAGGAACATCTCCTGTTTCTTGACACGATCGAGCACGAACTTGAGCCAGGCGACGAACTCGTAGACCTCGTTGGCGCAGGCGGCTTCCGGCGTGTCGGTGCGCACCGTCGCGCCGAGCAGCTCGCTCGCCTCGTCGACGTCGATCACGAAGCCGTGGTCCTTGTAGTGATCGACGAAGTGCCTGGCGAGGGACTGCGGCGTACGCCCGCCCGGCAACGCCTTGCCCTGCAACAGGCGTTCGGCGTACTGCGCGGCCGATTCACCCGCGCGCTCGAAGTGCCCGAGGTCGATCAGGCTCAGGTTGCTGGTCAGGTAGCGCGCGAACATCTCGGAGGAGCCCGGGAAACGCGCGGCCAGTTCGGCGAGCTTGTTGAGCGCGCCGAGCAGCCCGAGCGCGGGGTAGCCCTTGATCTGCGGGTCGATGGGGCCGAGTTCGCTCATCAGCCCGAGGTGGATCTCGTCGGCGCCGAGGCACAGCAGCGTCGCAGCCGACTTCGCCCGTCGCGGCACGGCGACGACGAACTTGTCGCGGCACAGGCGCTTGCAGGTCTTGGCGGTCAGGTAGGCGGGCCCGATCTTGCCGCCGAGGCTGTTGAGGATCAGCAGGATGTCTTCGTTGCCCGCGGCCTGCGCGGCGGCCGGGTAGAGCTTGTCGGCGTGGTAGACGTCGAGGTCGTCGCAGTCGTCGAGCAGGAACAGCGTCCGGTAGGCGCCGAGGCCGTGCTTGTCGAGCAGGTGTTGCAGGTGGTGCGCGACCGCTGCGGTGATCTCGTCACGGTCCGCCGCGCGCACCAGGTCGATGACGTCGCCGCGCCGCGCGAGATCGTAGCGCTTCGCCGCCTTGCCTTTCGAGCGCCCGGCGTTGCTGCGTGCCTTGCCGCCGCCGCCGGCCTTCGCTTCCATCGCTCAGTTCCCCTTCTGTTCCTTCTCTGTCGCCGCGAAGCGGCGGTACCACTCGACCGGCGTCGAGCTAGTGACCGCGATGGTCACCGCCAGGGCGGTGGCGAAACCGGCGTGCTCGCGAAGTGCCGCGACCGCGCCCGGCGCGGCCACGACGATCAACCCGGCGGCCATGATGTAGAAGCGCGGTCCTGCTTGTGCAGCAGCGCCCGGTTCGTCGGACCGACGATCTGCCCGACGCCGCTGCCGCCCCCGCCGCCCACCGGTCTCAGCAACCGGCCACGCACTTGCCCTTGCCGTCGAACTCCATGGTGCGCCCGCTGAGCGGCAGGTGCACCGGGACCTTCACCGCGTCCATGAATGCCGCCGTGCGCGTGCCGAGCAGGACCTTGCCTTCGCGCGTCGCCACCTCGTTGGCGTGCGAAGGGATGACCGCCTTCGGCTTGACCAGTTCGTCGATCACGAACGCCGCCTCGGCGGGTCCGGTGGTGAAGGTGTCGCCGATGTTGATCACGGCGAGGTTCGCCCTGTAGTGCTTGCGGACCACGGTTTCCTGCTCCGCGGTGATGCCGGTGTCGCCCGAGAGGTAGGCGACCAGGCCGTTGCTGAAGCTCAGCACGTAGCCGGTCGGCGGGCCCGCGTAAGCGGTAAGGCCCGAGGCCGACAACAACTCGCCGAGCTCGCCCTCGATGAACGCCCCGCTGACGCCGTTCGAATGCACCGCAGGTACGGTCGTGACGGACACGCCGCCGACCTTGCGCGAGGCGCCGAAGCGCACCAGCTGGGAGTTCCCCGGGTCGCCGCCCAGCGCTTTGAGCTTGCCGCCGAAGAAGCTCGGCATCTCGCTGCCGGTGACGATCTTTGCGCCCTTGGCGAGCGCGATGTTGACCGTGCTGGTGTTGGGCGCCGCGCCGACGGCGAAATCCGGGCTGCTGCAGGTGCCGGCGTTGACGCGCGCGATGTGGCGGTCGCCGACGTGGTCGCCGTGCATGTGGCTGACCAGCACCGCGTCGATCCTGCCGAGGCGCGGGTCGTCGGGTCCGGCCACCGTACGCCCCGCGTCGTAGAGGATGCGCGTGCCGTCGGGGTCCTCGAACACCATCGCGCGGTCGAGCCTGCAGAACTCGCCGTCGTGGCTGCCGAGCGGGGTGATCTTCACGTTGGCCGACAGGGCGGGCTGGGCGGCGCAGACGAGGGCACTCGCGCCGAGGCACAGGGCACGCAGGTAAACAGTTCTCATGCTTGGTCCTTCCTTCGGTGGTGTTTGTCGATGGCTTTTCCGGTTCGCGATTATGCACCCTTCCCGGCGCATCGTCGCCCCGTTCGAGGTTGCGTATACTGACACGCCCGTTTGCCACCGCTGGAGTCCGCCGTGCCTCGACCCCATGCTTTCGTGCCCGAAGTCGCGCCGAGCCTCGTCGGCGCCGGCTACCCGAAACCGTTCGACGCGATCGCCGTCGCGCGTGCCCGGTTCAAGCTCGGCGACCACGCGGGCCTGACCCAGTTCGGCGTGAACTACGTGGTGTTGCCGCCGGGCGAGGGGTCTTCGCAACGCCACTGGCACAGCAGCGAGGACGAGTTCGTCTACGTGCTCGCCGGTGAGCTGACCCTGGTGACGGACGACGGCGAGGAAGTGCTCGGTGCCGGGATGTGCGCGGGGTTTCCCGCCGGCGTCGAGAACGCTCACCACCTGTTGAATCGCAGCGACGCCGATGCGTGTTTCCTCGAGGTCGGCACGCGCGCACCGCGCGACGAGTGCACCTATCCCGACATCGATCTGCACCTGCGGGTCGACGACGACGGGGAACGCTTTACCCGCAAGGACGGCACACCGCTGTCGGCGCGCTACTTGTTGTAGAACTGCTCCGGCAGCCACAAGGCGATCTGCGGGAAAGCCATGACCAGCGCCAGGCCGACGCACATCACCAGTACGAACGGGATGATCGAGCGGTAGATGTCCATCAGGCTGACTTCCTTCGGTGCCATGGCTTTCATCAGGAACAGGTTGTAGCCGAACGGCGGCGTCATGTAGGCGATCTGGCAGGTGATGGTGTAGAGCACGCCGTACCAGATCGGGTCGAAGCCGAGCGAGATGACCAGCGGGACGTACAGCGGGGCGACGATCACCAGCATCGCGGTGTCGTCGAGAAAGGTGCCGAGCAGGATGTAGGAGAGCTGCATCATGATCAGCACGCCCCAGGGGCTGAGCTCCCAGCGCTCGATGAACAGCGACTCGATCGCCCGCACCGCGCCGAGCCCGTCGAACACCGCGCCGAAGCACAACGCGGCGAGGATCACCCACATGAACATGCAGCTGACGCTGAGCGTCTTGCGCATGGTGTTCTCCATCACCTGCCCGGTGAGCCGCCGCTTGACGAATGCCGCCACG
>JBFJWO010000273.1:0-7086 GCA_041623575.1 Gammaproteobacteria bacterium | reverse complement strand
GGGGCTGGCCGTGCCGGGAGGCTGAATGGCGGACCGCGGCCGGCGCGAGCACCAACGGATCGTTCCCGCGACAGCGCACCCCTGAGCAGACGCCGGGAGGCAGCAACGCGGAGGCCAACCCCATGGACATCGAGATACGCCACGCCGAGCCCGAAGACTACCGCGCCGTGCAGGGCATCCACGCCCAGCCGCGGGTGGTGTGGGGCACCTTGCAGGTGCCCTTCCCCTCGCTCGATTCCTGGCGCAAGCGACTGGAGGGAAATCCGCAGACGTTGTGCTCGCTGGTCGCCAGCGTGGAGCAGGAAATCACCGGCTCGCTCGCGCTGTGGCGTCACTCGAACTCGCCGCGGCGCCGCCACGCGGCGGAACTCGGCATGGCCGTGCACGACGCCTGGCAGGGGCGCGGTATCGGAGCAGCCCTGGTCGGCGCCGCGCTCGACCTGGCGGACAACTGGCTCGACCTGAGGCGTATCGAGTTGACGGTCTTCACGGACAACACCCCGGCCGTTCACCTGTACGAGAAACACGGCTTCGAGATCGAGGGCACGCTGCACGGTTTCGCGTTCCGGGAAGGGCGATACGTGGATGCCTACGCGATGGCGAGGATCGCGAAGGGCGGTGGGGCCGCGGCTGCCCCCTGAACCGCTCGCGCGCCGTCACGTTCGGTTGCGGGCGTTCAGTCGGAGCCGGCGCCCGGTGCACTGTGCGCCGCGATGAGGGCGCGGTTGAACTCCTGGTGCAGGCAGGTCCGCTCGAAACCGGCGGCCGCGAGCCAGGCGAGATAGTCGTCGAGGCACGCGACGTGGTCGGTCTTGGCGCTGTAGCGCCGGTGATAGTCCTCGAAGTCCAGCCGCTCGGACTCGGGCAGGATCCCGCTCAGCTTGTGCCAGATCGCCGCGTAGTCGCGCCCGAAGCGATCGGCGGCGTAGGTGAACCGGTCCAGCACATAGAACGCACCGCCCGGTCGCAGCGCGCGGCGCGCGTAGGCGAACACGCGCTGCTTGACCTCGTGCGTCACCTCGTGCAGCGCCTGCACGCAGATCGCGCAGTCGAATGGTGCGCCGTGCGCGGCGGGTTCATCGAGGTCGGCGAAATCTTTCTCGACCAGTTCCACGTGCGCGCCGGCGCGGGCGAAACGCTCGCGGGCGAGGTCGAGCATGGCGGGCGATGCGTCTATCCCGGTGACCCGCAGATCGGGGCGCGCGGCGAGCAGCAGTTCCTCCACCAGGCCCGAGCCGATCCCGAGGTCGAGCACCCGGGCGCCCCTGGAGCAGGCGCCGTCGACCAGCGCGACGAGCAGCCCGAGTTGCCGCGGCCGCCCCGGGTTGGTGGCGAGGTTGTCGCGCGCGTCCCAGCGCCCGGCGAACTCCGGGCTGTCCCACGCGTCACGCACCGGCCGCCTACTCGGAGGTGATGAACATCGCCGAGGTCCCTGCGCACCCGTTCCACGCGCAGCAGCACCACAGGTCCTCGATGCGCCGGTTTTCACCGCCGATGCGCTCGTGCGAGCCGTCCGCCATCCGTTCTCCTCCGGGCGTTGATCACCGCTCGGATCGTCGCCTATCTCTTGATCTGCTGACAGTTATCGCTTAAAAATATCAGAAGTCTGTCAGAAATACGACTATTCGAAGAATGCCGGTCTCCGGGGGAGCAATTGTCATGAGCGACCTGTGGTTCCTGCCGCCGTTCGATTTCCTCGGCCGGCTCTCGCCCGATGACCGCGCAGCGCTCGACGCCATCGGCCACGAGCACCGCTTCGGCAAGAAGGAGTACGTGTTCCGCTCCGGGGCCGAGGACGACAACGTGTACTTCCTCATCGAGGGGCGCGTCAAGATCGCGCAGCTCTCGGGCGCCGGCAAGGAAGTCATCCTGTGGTTCTGTTTTCCGGGCGAGATCTTCGGCATTGCCGACCTGACGGGTAACGAGCCCCGGCAGGTCTCGGCCCAGGCCTACGTGCCGACGACCGTGAAGGCGATCCCGCAGCACGAGTTCCGCGAGTTTCTGCTGCACCACCCGCAGATCTCGCTGCACGTGATCGGGCTGTTGTGCTGCCGGTTGCGGGTGCTGGGCGACAACCTGCTGAACCTCTCGCGTGACAACGTCAAGCAACGCGTGCTGAAGCTGCTGACCCGCCTGAGCGCCCGCTACGGGCGGGTCGAAAACGGCAGCTTCTACCTCGACGTGCGGCTGACACACCAGGAAATGGCCGATATGATCGGGGCCAGCCGCCAGACGTTCACGACCACGCTGAACGAGTTGGCCAAAGAGGGGTTGATCCACGTCCGCAACAAGATCATTCACATCGACGACCCGGCGTTGCGCAAGAACCTGATCGGCGTGCACGGCGGCCCGGGGCCGGATTTCGTGCGCCACTTCTGAGCGGGGCGAGGCGCATTCCCATCCTTGCGACAGCAGCCGCGACGCGCACCGGGCCCGCCGCCCGGCTCGCCCGGTGAGCATGCCCGAGGCCACCCTGACCCTGGAAATGTGGGCGGTGCTGGGCGTGCTCGCCTTCACCGTTTTCCTGTTCGTCTCGGAGATCGTGCGCGTCGACGTCGCGGCGGTGCTGATCATGGTACTGCTGGGCGCCACCAGCCTGATTCCCGGCTACCCGGGGCTGGTGCCCGGGGAGCACCTGTTCGACGGCTTCGCCTCCAACGCGGTGGTCTCGATCATCGCCGTCATGATCATCGGCGCGGGCCTCGACAAGACCGGCATCCTGAGCCGGCTGGCGGGCAAGATCCTGCGCGTTGCCGGGCGCACGGAGTCGCGCGTGCTGACGCTGGTGTCGGTGACCGTGGGCCTGATCTCGAGCTTCATGCAGAACATCGGCGCCGCGGCCCTGTTCCTGCCGGTGGTGGACCGGATCTCGAAGCGCGGCAACATCCCACTGTCGCGGCTCCTCATGCCGATGGGGTTCTGCGCCATCCTCGGCGGCACGCTGACGATGGTGGGGTCGAGTCCGCTGATCCTGCTGAACGACCTGATACTCACCTCCAACCGCGGCCTGCCCGAGGGCGTCGAGCCCATGGCCACGTTCGATCTGTTCGCGGTCACGCCCATCGGTATCGTCATGATCACCGTGGGCGTGCTCTATTTCGTGCTGCTCGGGCACCATGTGCTGCCCGATCGCCAGGATCGCTCCGAGGGCGGCAGCACGATGCAGTACTTCAAGGATCTCTACGGCATCGTCGGCGAGATCTACGAACTGCGCGTCTCGCCCGAAAGCGAGCTCGACGGCAAGACCATCGCCGATTTCGAGCGCATGTTCTGGCCGGAGCGCATCGTGGCGCTGCGCACCGCGGGGTCGGTCATCGTGGAACCGCCCATAGATACGCTCATCCAGGCCGGCGCGGACGTGGCGCTGCTCGCCAACCGCGATCGCGCCACGGCCATTGCCGAGCGCGCGGGCCTCGAGCTGCGCTCCGACATGAACGTGTTCTCCGAGATCCTGAGCCCGATCAGCGCCGGCATCGCCGAGGTGGTCATCCCGCCCGATTCCTCGGTCATCGGCAAGTCGCCGCGTGAGATCGCCTTTCGCAAGACCTACCGCGCGTCGGTGCTCGCCATCTACCGGGTCGACGGCGTGATCAAGGAAGACCTGCCGAACATCCCCTTCCAGGCCGGCGACACCCTGCTGCTGCACCTGCGCTGGAAGGAGCTGGCCAACATCGCGCGCAGCAAGGACTTCGTGGTCGCCACCGATTTCCCGCGCGACGACTCACGCCCGGACAAGCTCAAGTACGCCGCCGGGTTCTTCGCCCTGACGCTCGCGCTGGTGATCTTCAGCGACCTGCGCCTGTCGGCGGCGCTGATGGTCGGCGCCATCGGCATGATCGTCAGCGGCGTGATCAAGATCGAGGAAGCCTACGACTCGATCGGCTGGCAGAGCGTGTTCCTGCTGGCGAGCCTGATCCCGCTCGGGGTCGCGGTCGAGTCGACCGGCACCGCCGCCTGGATCGCGCAGCAGTCGCTGCGGCTGCTGGGCGACGTGCCGATCTGGGTCATGCAGGCGATGATCGCAGTGCTCGCGACGGTGTTCACCCTGGTGATGTCCAACGTCGGTGCGACGGTGCTGCTGGTGCCGCTGGCGGTCAACATCGCGCTCGGCGCGGGCGCGGACCCGGCGATGTTCGCGCTGACCGTGGCGCTCGCCACGTCCAATTCGTTCCTGATCCCCACTCACCAGGTCAATGCCCTGATCATGGGCCCCGGCGGCTACCGGGTCGCGGATTTCATGCGCGCGGGCGGCATCATGACCGTGCTGTTCCTGGCCATCATGCTGCTGATGCTGAACCTGTTCTATTAGCAGCGCCTACTGCGCCGCGCTGCTTTCGCCGCCGGCGTCCGCGGTCTTGTCGCGCAGCGCCTCGAGGGTCGGCGCCAGGCGGCTTTCCAGGTAGCTCGCCACCACGAAGGTGCGCCCGGCGAAGCGCTCGTTGAGCCGCTCGGCCTCCTGCTGCAGTTCTTCGCTCGGTTCCGCCGCCTGCAGCTCGGCGGTCAGGCGTACCTGCAGGTCATCGCCTTGCTTGCGGCTCTGCGCAGCGATGCCCAGGCCCTCCCTGGTCACGAAGCGGGTGTAGTGCCACGCGTCCGCGCCCGCCCCGTCGTCGGGCGCCTCCTCGGCCGTGTCGGCCTCGGCGAGGTCCTCGAGGTTCAGCGAGCCGAGCGCCCCGACCACGCGTTGCAGCTCGGCCGAGTCCGCGCTCACCGTCGTTCCATCGCGCTGCAGTTGCAACCCCTCCTCGCCCGCGACGATGCGCACCGGCGGCTCGCCGGCGCGTAAGACCTCGACGCTGGCGATGCGCGCGGCGTCGATCTCCAGCAGCTTCGCGTCGAGCCACGCCGAGACCCGCGCCGGCACGTCCAGCCACTCCGACCCGAGCCAGCTCTCGCGCTCGCCGACCCGGCGCAGGTAGCTGTTGCCGCCCTGATCGGTGTTGCCGACGATCAGGTGCGCCAGGGTCTCGTCGCCCGCGCGCACCCGCACCGCGCGGGTCTGCGCCCCGCCCTGGTCGATGTCCTGCACCCCGAGGCGTTCGTAGAATTCGGGGTTGGCGGTCTTCTGCTCGACCTTCTCCGTGCGCGCCAACGCCAGCAGCAGCTTGCGCAACTGCCCGACGTCAGCCGGGTAATCGTCGCGGTTGCGCACCGTCCAGCCCTGCTCGCCGCGCCCGATCTCGAGCGTCACGCCGTCGCCCAGCTCGACGTCGACGGCGGTGACCTCGTTGACGCGCGCTTCGAGGCCCGGATAGAGCCGCCCACCCGAGAGCGTGGCGGGCGGTTCGTCCTGCAGGCCGTTGAACACCGCGGCCAGGACCACCACCAGCGCCGCGGCGCCGAGGGCAAGCAGGTGTTTCGTGCTCACGTCGGCGCCCCCTTGCCCGCGACGGGCGTGCGCCGGCGCGCGATCGCCAGCACCAGCACGATCGCGCTCAGCACCAGCGGTACCAGCGCGATATTGACGAACTTGAGCGTGGTGCCGAGCGCCTCGATGTCACGGTTGAGCTGGTGCTGCACGTCGCGCAACTGCTTGCGGATGCGCAGCTTCTCCTCCTGGAACCCGAGCAGCGCCTGTTGCTGCTCGGCGCTCAGCAGCAGTTCCTGGCCGCCGCCGCCGTCCTGGCCCTGCAGTTCGCTCAGCTTGCGTTCGGTCTCGCGCAGCTTGTCCTGCAGTTCCTGCTCCTTCAGCCGGAACTTGGCGTCCGCCTCGCGGCGCAGCAGGTCGACGCGGTGAAACGGGCGCGAGAAGTCGGCCCGCCCGCGGATGTTGATCAGCGCGTTGCTGCCGAGCAGGTTGTCCAGCGCGTTGATCACGAAGTCGGCGTTGTTGGCGAAGGGAATCGCCAGGCGCTGGCCGAGCAGGTTCTGGACCTGCACCCAGAAACGGTCGCTCAGCATGTCGGTGTCGCCGACCACCACCAGGTTGTTCGGCTCGCCCGTCGCCCGGTGCTCCTGCGTCTGGTCGGCCCCCTCGGGCGCGCCGTCGGCGAACGCGCTCGCGAACGTACCGCTGACCCTGGCCGCCAGCACCAGCGGTTCGCCGCCGGGCTTGAAATCGCGCTGCAGGGTGCCGGGATCCGCCAGGCCACGCAGGCGGCCGGCCTCGATAGGCCCGGCGCGCTCGCTGGTGGTGAGCAACGGGGTGAACTCGATAGCCGGGCCCTCGCCGTCACCGGCGGCCGGGGCGAAAAAGCCGGCGTGACCCAGGTTGACGCTGCCGAGGCCGCGGGTGATGACGTCGTCGGGACTGATGCGGTCCTGGCCGACACCGATCATCGCCAGGTGGTAGACGGGCGGCTGGTTGCGCCCCACCGACACGGCAATGGCCTGCTCCGCGTCGCCCGCCACCACGGTCGGGTCGTAGTCGATACCCCAGGCGCCGAACAGCGGCTCGAGCGTCGAGCCGGCCGCGCCCGGGTTGCCGCCCGCCTCGGAGTAGGGATCGACGAAGGCGATCAGCCGCCCGCCGCGCATCACGTACTGGTCGATCGCGTACAGGGTCGGCTCGCCGAGGCTCGCCGGGTGCACCACGGCCAGCACGTCGACGTCGTCCTCGATGCGGGTGGCATCGGCGGCGATCTCGCGCACCTCGAACACCTCGCCGATACGCTCGCGCACGAACCACGCCGGCGTCTGCTGCATGAAACGCTGATCGAACCCGCCGCTCATGGGCAACTGCGAGAGCAACCCGACGACAGGCTTGCTCGGATGGGCGAGCTGGTAGACGAGCTTGGCGAGGTCGTACTCGAGCAGCGTCGCGCGGTTCAACTGGAAGTAGCGGATCGCCTGCTGGTCGCCGACCGAGTTGGTGCCGGCGATGCCGAAGTAGAGGCTGCGCCCCGCGTCGTTCAACGGCACCGGCTCGACGCCGAGCGCCACCGCGCGGTCCTCCTCGTCGGAGAACGGTTCCGGGTCGATGACGGTCACTCGCAGCTTGCCCTTGGCGACGGCCGCGAACTCGTCGAGCAGCTCGCGCACGCGGCGCGCGTGGCTGGCGATCTGCGGGATGGCGCGCGCGGTGTCCTCCGAGTAGAAGTAATAGAGGTTGACCGGCTCCTCTATGTCCGCCAGCACGTCGCGCGT
>JBFJWO010000272.1:0-7090 GCA_041623575.1 Gammaproteobacteria bacterium | reverse complement strand
CGGTAGGTCACCGGCAGCATCTCGGTGGTGGCGTTGAGCTTCATGGTGCACGAGCCGAGCGGGATCATCGAGCGGTCGAGCGCGATGTCCTTGGCGGCGAGGTAGCGCAGGTAGCGCAGCATCTCGGTCTCGGCGTGGTAGAGCTGGAACACCGGGTGGGTCAGGAACGGGCTGGTGCGCTGCGACGCTTCGGGCAGGCACTCGCCGACCTCCGCGTCGAGGCTGTCGATGTCCAGCGCCTCCTCGGCACGGGTCGCGAACACGCGCCACAGGGCGATCAGGTTCTCGCGGCGCGTGGTCTCGTCGAAAGCGATGCCCAGGTGATCGGCGTCGACCACGCGCAGGTTGATGCGCGCCTCGCGCGCCCGCGCGGCGATGCGGTTGGCCTGCCCCGGCACGTGCACGGTGACGGTGTCGAAGAAAGCCTGCGTCAGCACGTCGTAGCCGAGTCGCCGCAGCCCCTCCACCAGGATCTGCGTCATGCGGTGCACCTTGCCGGCAATGGTTCGCAAGCCCTCCGGCCCGTGATAGACGGCGTAGAGCGCGGCGATGATCGCGAGCAGCACCTGCGCGGTACAGATGTTGCTGGTCGCCTTCTCGCGGCGGATGTGCTGCTCGCGGGTCTGCAACGCCATGCGCAGCGCCTGGCGTCCGTTCGAGTCCACCGAGACGCCGATGATGCGCCCCGGCGTGGAACGCTTGTACGCGTCGCGGGTGGCGAAGAACGCCGCATGCGGTCCGCCGTAGCCCATCGGCACACCGAACCGCTGGGCGCTGCCGACGACGATGTCGGCGCCGAGCTCGCCGGGCGGCGTGAGCAGGCACAGCGCCAGCAGGTCGCTGGCCACGGTGACGATCGCCTGCCCGGCGTGGGCGGCCTCGATCACCGGCGCGATATCGCGCACCTCGCCGCTCGACCCGGGGTACTGCAGCAGCACGCCGAACAGGTCGTGGCCCTCGAGGTCGGTGAACGCATCGCCGAGCACCACCTCGAAGCCCATCGAGCGCGCGCGCGTGCGCACCACCGCGACGGTCTGCGGGTGACAGTCGCGATCGACGAAGAACGTCGCCGACTTGCTGCGCGCCACGCGTTTCGCCATCGCCATGGCCTCGGCCGCCGCGGTCGCCTCGTCGAGCAACGAGGCGTTGGCGAGTTCCATGCCGGTCAGGTCGATGATCATCTGCTGGAAGTTCAGCAACACCTCCAGGCGGCCCTGGCTCACCTCGGCCTGGTAGGGGGTGTAGGCGGTGTACCAGCCCGGGTTCTCGAGCACGTTGCGTTTGATCACCGAGGGCAGCATGGTGCCGTAATAGCCCATGCCGATCATCGAGATGAAATTGCGGTTGCGCTCGCGCATGCGGCGCATCGCGGTGATCGTGGCGCGCTCGCTGCGCGGGCGCCCGATCCCCGACCCCTGCTCGTCGCGGATCGACGCCGGCACCGCCCGGGCGATCAGCTCGTCGAGCGACTCCGCGCCGAGCGTGCGCAACATCTCGCGGATCTGCGGCTCGCCCGGGCCGATGTGGCGGCGGATGAAGTCGCCGCGCATTTCCAGTTCGTGCAGGGCCTTTCGCGGGTTGCTGGAGTCAGGCATCTAGTCCCCCTTCGCAGAGAATCGTGAAACCGCCTGCCGGCCCGAGCCGGCGGGCGCCGCGCGCTCAGCCGCGGTGATAGCGGTGCGCGACGAACGGCAGCGGCACCACTGCCACGTCCAGGCGCTTGGCGCGCACCTCGGCGCCAAGCGTCGTCCCGGGCGCGCTCAGCGTGCGCGAGACATAACCCATGGCCACCGGGCGCTCGGCCGAGGGGCCGAAGCCGCCGCTGGTGACGTGCCCGACCGGTTCGCCGTCGGGGCCGGACAGCGACGCGCCCTCACGCACCGGCGCGCGCCCGCCCGGCGCGAGTCCGACGCGTTTGCGTGGCGGACCGCTGCGCAACTGCTCGAACACCGCCTCGGCCCCCGGGTAGTTGCCGGCGCGCTCACCGTCGGCGCGTCGCACGCGCGACAGCGCCCAGGTCAGACCCGCCTCGACCGGCGTGGTGCCGGTGTCGATGTCGTGACCGTACAGGCACAGGCCCGCCTCGAGGCGCAGCGAGTCGCGCGCGCCGAGCCCGATCGCCGCCACCTGGGGATCGCCCAGCAGAGCCCGCGCGAAATCACCGGCCACGGCCGCAGGCAGCGAGACCTCGAAGCCGTCCTCGCCCGTGTAGCCCGAGCGCGACACGCGGCAGGCCGCGCCGGCGTACGCGAACGGGGCGCTGTCCATGAACCGCAGGTCGGCGACGCCCGGCAGCAGCCGCTGCAGGGCGGCGGCCGACGAGGGGCCCTGCACGGCGAGCAACGCCTGGTCTTCCAGCACCTCGATCTCGCAGTCGGTGAGGTGTTCGCGCAGGTGCGCGACGTCAGCCTGCTTGCAGGCCGCGTTGACGACGAGGTAGAGCTCGCTGCCGGCGTTGGTCACCATCAGGTCGTCGAGGATTCCGCCGGCCTCGTTGGTGAACAGCGCGTAGCGCTGCCGGCCGCTCGCCAGCCCGACCACGTCGACCGGCACCAGCGCTTCGAGCGAGCGTGCCGGGTCGGCGCCGCGCACCAGCACCTGGCCCATGTGGGAGACGTCGAACAGCCCGGCCGCCCGGCGCGTGTGCAGGTGCTCCTTGAGCACCCCCAGCGGGTAGCTCACCGGCATCTCGTAGCCGGCGAACGGCACCATGCGGGCACCCAGTTCGAGGTGCAGGTCGTAGAGCGGTGTGCGCGCCAGGTTCGTGTCGTCGGCCATGGGCCGCACCTTACCCAAACGACGCCCGGAACGAAACTGCCGCCACCGCCGCGCCCCGGGCGCGCGCCTACAGGGTGGGCAGGGTACGGTCCATGAACAGGCTTCGCAGCGCGCCCTTGGAGCGGGTGTGCGCCGCGGTCTCCACCAGCTCGCGCGTCAGGTGCGGTGCGAACAGGCGCATGAACTCGTACATGTAGTCGCGCAGGAACGCACCGCGACGAAAACCGAGGTTGGTCGTGCTGGCCGAGAACAGCTCGCGCGCGTCCAGCGCGACCAGCGCCGGTCGGTCCGAGGCTTCGAATGCCATCGCCGCGAGGATGCCGACGCCGAGGCCGAGGCGCACGTAGGTCTTGATCACGTCGGCGTCGGTGGCGGTGAACACCACCTGCGGCTGCAGCCCCTCGGCACGAAAGGCCACGTCCAGCGCCGAGCGCGGGCTGAAGCCGAACACGTAGGTGAGCAGCGGGTGGCGGGCGACCTCGGCCAGCGTAAGGGCGGGCAGCTCGCACAGCGGGTGCCCGGCCGGCACCACGATCGCGCGGTTCCAGTGGTAGCAGGGCATCATCAGCAGGTCTTCGAAATGCTCCAGCCCTTCGGTGGCGATGGCGAAGTCCACGACCCCGGACACCGTCAGCTCGGCGATCTGCTCGGGCGTGCCCTGGTAGATGTGCAGCACGATGCGCGGGTAGCGCTCGCGAAAGCGCTCGATGACCGACGGCAGCCGGTAGCGCGCCTGGGTCTGGGTGGTGGCGATCGCGAGGCTGCCGCGCGTCGGGTCGCGGTACTCCTGGGCGGCCGCGCCGATCGCCTCGACCTCGATCAGGGCGCGGTTGGCGTACTCGATGATTGCGCGCCCGGCATCGGTGACACGGGTGAGTTGCTTGCCCCGGCGCTCGAAGATCTGCACCCCCAGCTCGTCCTCGAGCTGGCGGATCTGCTTGCTCACCCCGGGCTGCGAGGTGTAGAGGTTCTCGGCCGCCGCCGAGACGTTCAGGCCGCGCCGCGCCACCTCGGAGATGAACTGCAACTGGCGCAGGTTCATGGGTCTTGCACCTCCCGATCCGTCCGCCCCGCTCGCCCGGGGCGCACGATTATATAACCAGATGAGCTATCAATATCGCGCTTTATTCTTTTTACGTCACACGGCCCGGCCCTACCATGAGCGCTCGTTTGCCGCCGGGAAGCCGCCATGTATCCGTACGACGACACCGACCGCCAGTTGCTGCGCCAGCGCGTGGCCCAGTTCCGCGGCCAGCTCGAGCGCTACCAGGGCGGGGCCCTGAGCGACGACCAGTTCCGCCAGTTGCGGCTGCGAAACGGGCTGTACCTGGAGCGCCAGGCGCATATGCTGCGGGTGGCCATCCCCTACGGCCTGCTGTCCTCGGCGCAACTGCACAAGCTGGCCTACGTGGCAAGGGCCTACGACCGCGGTTACGGGCATTTCACCACCCGCCAGAACATCCAGTACAACTGGCCGGAGCTCGATGACGTGCCGGACCTGCTCGCCGACCTCGCCGAGGTCGACATGCACGCCATCCAGACGAGCGGGAACGTGGTCCGCAACGTCACCGCCGATCACCTGGCCGGGGTCGCCGCCGACGAGGTGGCCGACCCTCGCCCCTATTGCGAGATCCTGCGCCAGTGGTCCACGCTGCACCCGGAGTTCAACTGGCTGCCGCGCAAGTTCAAGATCGCGGTGACCGGCGCCGCGCACGACCGCGCCGCGATCCGGCTGCACGACATCGGCCTGCAGGTGGTGCGCGACGAGACCGGCGAGACCGGTTTCAGGGTCTTCGTCGGCGGCGGCCAGGGACGCACGCCCGTGATCGGCAAGGTCGTCCGCGAGTTCCTGCCCGAGCCGCACCTGCTGTCCTACGTCGAGGCCATCCTGCGCGTCTACAACCTGCTCGGGCGGCGCGACAACATCCACAAGGCGCGCATCAAGATCCTGGTCAACTCGCTCGGCATCGAGCGCTTCGGCGAGCTGGTCGAGGCCGAGTGGCAGGCCAACCTGGCGCGCGGCGCGCTGGAGCTGACCCGGGACGACCTCGAGCGCATGCGCGCTTACTTCGCGCCGCCGCCCTACGCGGCGCAGGCGGCACTCGATACGTCGTTCGCCACCGAGCGCGCGCGCAACCCGATGTTCGCCCGCTGGGTCGAGCGCAACACCGCCGCCCACAAGGTGCCCGGCTACCGCGTCGTGTACGTGCCGCTGAAGGCGCCGGGCGTCGCACCGGGCGACGCCACCGCCGAGCAGATGGACCGGGTCGCCGCGCTGGCCGCGCGCTACAGCTTCGAGCGGGTGCGCACCACGCACGACCAGAACCTGTTGCTGAGCGACGTCGCCCAGGGCGATCTCTGCGCCCTGTGGCGGGCGCTCGAGGCCGCGCACCTCGCGACCCCCAACCTCGGCACCCTGAACGACATGATCTGCTGCCCGGGCCTCGAGTTCTGCACGCTCGCCAACGCCAGCTCGCTCAAGATCGCGGCGGCCGTGAACGAGCGATTCGACGACCTCGACTACCTCTACGACCTCGGCCCGCTGCAGCTCAAGATCTCCGGCTGCATGAACGCCTGCGGCCACCACCACGTCGGCCATATCGGCATCCTCGGGGTGGAAAAAGGTGGCGCCGAGTGGTATCAGGTGACGCTCGGCGGCGACGCCACCGAGCACGCGGCGCTGGGCGAGCGACTCGGGCCGGCCTTGCCCCAGGACAAGGTCGCCGACGCGATCGGTGCCATACTCGACAGTTACGTCGCCGAGCGACAGCCGGGCGAAAGGTTTCTGGACACTTACCGCCGCATAGGCATTCAACCATTTCGGGAGCAAGTCTATGGCGCTGATCCGACACCGCGCGCTGCAGCACGACGAGTGGCAGCCTGAGGCGCAGGCCGCGGGCGGCGATCTGCGGGTCCCGCTGGCACGCTGGCGCGAAGAGCGCGAGGCGCTGTTGCGCCGCCCGGGTCGCCTGGGCCTGGTGCTCGACAGCCGCGAAGACCTGGCGACGCCGCCCCACCAGCTCGCCGAAGAGCTGGCCGCGGACCTGCCGCGCCTGGCCCTGATCGAGTTGCGCTTCGCCGCCTTCAACGACGGGCGGCCGTTCTCGCAGGCGCGCGTGCTGCGCGAACGCTTCGGCTTTCGCGGCGAGCTGCGCGCCAGCGGCGAGCTGCTGGCGGACCAGCTGCGCGAGCTCGAACGCTGCGGGTTCGACGCGATCGACTATGCCTCGGCGGACGATGCGCGCCAGGCGCTCGTGATGGCCGGCGACGTGGACGTGGCCCTGCAGCCGGCCGGCGACGACACCGAGCTCGTGTTCCGCCGCCGGCGGAGGGCGCCGCTCTCGCTGGTGCGCTGAGCGGGCATGAGCGCGGCCTTCGAACCGGCTCACGTGGTCCGCTTCGCCGGCGACTCCGGCGACGGTATCCAGCTGAGCGGCAAGCGTTTTGCCGAGCGCCTTGCGGCCGAGGGCAACGAGCTGGCGACCGCGCCGGACTTTCCCGCCGAGATCCGCGCCCCGGCGGGCAGCCTGGCCGGCGTCTCGGCTTTCCAGGTCCAGTTCGCCGGGCGCGACGTGCTGACCGCCGGCGACCACGCCGACGTGCTGGTCGCGATGAACCCGGCGGCGCTGGTCACCAACCTCGCCAGCCTGCGGCGCGGCGGGCTGCTGATCCTGAACGGCGCCGCGTTCACTGCGCGCAACCTCAAGCATGCAGGCCTTGCCGACGATCCGCGCGCCGACGGTTCGCTCGACGGCCTGCGGGTGGTCGACGTCGACCTCGACGAGCTCACCCTGGCCGCGCTGGCCGACAGCGGCCTGCGCCGGCGCGAGGCGCTGCGCTGCCGCAACTACACCGCGCTCGGCCTGGTCTGCTGGCTCTACGGCCAGCCGCTGGACGCGGTCAGTTGCGGCACCGAGCGCACCGGCGCGGCGCTGCGCGCCGCCAACGCGTTGGCCCTGCGGGCCGGACGCGACCTCGGCGAGACCCTCGAGCTGCCCCACCTCGACGCGCGCGAGCGCCCGGCCGAACCCGGGCCCGGGCGGATCGTCACCGGCAACGAGGCGCTGGCGCTCGGCCTGATGGCGGCCGCGGAGCGGGCCGGTCTCGATCTCTACTATTCGGGCTACCCGATCACCCCGGCCTCCGACCTGCTGCAGTTCCTGGCCGCCAAGGAGGCGTTCGGCGTGCGTACGCTGCAGGCCGAGGACGAGATCGGCGCGGCCTGCGCTGCGCTCGGCGCGTCGTTCGCGGGCGCGCTGGCGGTCACCGGGACGAGCGGCCCGGGCATGGACCTCAAGAGCGAGACGCTGGG
>JBFJWO010000271.1:0-7132 GCA_041623575.1 Gammaproteobacteria bacterium | reverse complement strand
GAGCGCCCCGAGGGGGTGAAGTAGCGGGCCGTGGTGAGCTTTACCGCGCCGCCGTTCGGCAGGTCCTGGATGGTCTGCACCGAGCCCTTGCCGAAGGTCTTGCTGCCGAGGATGACCGCGCGCTTGTGGTCCTGCATGGCACCCGCGACGATCTCCGAGGCCGACGCCGAACCGCCGTTCACCAGGACCACCAGCGGTGCACCGTTCAGCACGTCGCCGGGCGTGGCGCTGTAGCGCAGCCGCGAGTCCTCGATGCGGCCCTCGGTGTAGACGATGAGGCCCTTGTCCAGGAACGCGTCGGAAATACCGACCGCCGCCGACAGCACGCCCCCGGGGTTGTTGCGCAGGTCGAGCACCATGCCGCGCAACGCACCGCCGTTTTCTTTCTCCAGGTTCTCCACCGCCTTGAGCAGCCCTTGCGGACTCTTGACCTGGAAGTGCGAGATGCGCACGTAACCGAACCCGTCCTCCAGCATGCGGCTGCGCACGCTGCGCACGCGGATGACGTCGCGCTCGATGCTGACCTTGAAGGGCTTCTCGACGCCGTCGCGCACCACGGTGAGGTCGATATTGGTGCCCGGTTTGCCGCGCATCAGCTTCACCGCCTCGTTCAGGGTCAGGCCTTTGACGGGCTTGTCGTCGAGACGGATGATCAGGTCGCCGCTCTGAATGCCGGCACGCTGCGCCGGGGTATCGTCGATCGGCGCCACGACTTTGACGAATCCGTTCTCCATCCCGACCTCGATGCCGAGTCCGCCGAACTCGCCGGAGGTCCCGATACGCAGTTCCTTGAACTCGTCGCCGTCGAGATAGGACGAGTGCGGATCCAGGCCGGAGAGCATGCCGCGGATGGCGTATTCGAGCAGCGTCTCGTCGGAGACCTCCTCGACATAGTTGCTCTTGATACGGGTAAAGACGTCCGTGAAAGTGCGCAATTCCGACAGCGGCAGCGTGCTCGCCGGGTCCTCGCGGGTCGCCAGCACCGAGTGCCCAATGGACAGCAGGTACCCAAACGCTACCGCTGCGACGATCAGAGTCACATTTCGCTTGCTGGACATGGTTGTTCAGTCTCCCGGCTGGACGCGCCGTCAGAATATCGGGCTAGTGTAACACCACTGTGTGGGCCTGGCGTCAACCCGCCCCGGCCCGCGAATAGCGACCCGTGATCCAGCGCAAGGGATTGACGGGCTTGCCGTTTTTGCGGATTTCGAAGTAGAGGCCGCTCGCTCTCTGACCGCCGGAATCGCCGACGGTTGCAATAATGTCTCCCGCCCCCACCCAGTCGCCCGTTTCCTTGAGCAGCGTCTGGTTGTAGCCGTAAAGGCTCATGTAGCCGTCGTCGTGATCGACGATGGCGAGCAGACCGAGTCCCGGCAGCCAGTCGGCGAAAACCACCCGGCCGTGGTGCACGGCGCGCACATTATTCCCTTCACGTGCAGCAATTAATATGCCACGCCAGCGCAGATCGCCGACCCCGCGCGGGGCGCCGTAACGTTCGGCGAGCTCGCCCTTGGCCGGCCAGGGCAGGCGGCCGCGCAGCTTGCGAAACGGGTGGGCCTGCAGCGGGTTGTCCGGGATGTCGGCGAGCAGCGACTCGAGCGAGCGGATCAGTTCTTCCAGTTGCTCGCCGTCACGACGCAACCGCTCCAGGCGCCGGTTGCCCTGGGCGAGTTCGCCTTCGATGCTGGCAAGCAACCGGCCACGTTCCGCGCGGCGTACCTGCAGGGCTTCGCGCTCCGCCACCAGCGCGGTGTGCGCCCGCCGCTCGCCATCGCGTGCCTTCTCGATGCGTGCCCTGACCGCCTCGAGTTCGCGCACCGCCGCCCGGGTGCCGGCAATGGCCTGCAACCGCGCCCGGTTGAGGTAGCTGGCGTAGGTCAACACGCGGCTGACCAGGCCCGGGTCCTGCTGGTTGAGCACCAGCTGCAGCATCTGCAGTCGACCCACGCGGTGCGCGGCGAGCAATTGCCGGCGCAGATTGGCGCGGTGCCCGAGCAGTTCTTCGTCCAGCTCGCGCTGGCGTTCGCCCTGGGCGGCGAGCTCGCGCCGGTAGCCGTCAAGGCGCGAGCGCAGCGTATCGATCTCCTGCGCGAGCCGGGCGAGACCCAGCTCGGCCTGGCGCAACTGCGCGGCGAGCCCGGTCCTGGCCCCGGATTGCTCGGCGAGCCGTTTCTCCAGCGCCGCGATCTGCTGGCGCAGGCGCGCCAGCTCACGTTCCCGCTCGGCGCGCTCTCCCGCCTCGTCACCCTGGGCGAGCGCCGGGCGAATGGCGGGCGGTGGTGCGAGCACGGCGAGCGCCAGGGTGAGGCCGGCGGCCAGCGTTGCCACCGTACGCCCGAGACGGGCACGGCGGGTAGTGCGGGCAGCTGAGGCGGCAAGGGCGGGTTTGGCGGTGGACACTCGGTTGGGTGCCGTGAGTATTGCTTTTTGCTAATATGCCGGACTTCGCAGCAGCGGGGCGCACAAGGCTCGGCACATGGTATCAGACGTAGAAGATCTACTCGTCCGCGAGGAAGACATCGAGCGGGCGTCGCGTTCGCTGAAAGCCATTTCTCACCCGTTGCGCCTCAAGATCCTGTGCACCATCGGTGAAACCGAGGTCAGCGTACAGGACATCGTGGAGCGTGTCGGCACCTCGCAGAGCAACATCTCCCAGCATCTCGCCATCCTGCGCGACAAGGGCATACTCGCTTCGCGCAAGGAGGCCAACCGGGTCTTCTACAGGGTGGGCGACTCGCGCACCTTGCGCCTGATCAGCATGATGCAGGAAGTGTTCTGCAGCCGGGCGGCCTGACCGGGCCATGGAGCAATACCAGGAGTTCATTCTCAACCACCCGTTCCTGATCGGCGCGTTCGTCGTCACGCTCGCCCTGGTGGTGTTCATGGAGATGCAGCGCCGTGTCGGGCGCTTCAAGGAAGTCACGCCGGCGGTGGCGGTGCGCCTGCAGAACGACGACGGCGTGTTCGTCGACATCCGCGACGTCGGCGACTACCGCAAGGGTCACCTGCTGAACGCCAAGAACATCCCGCTCGGCGAACTCGAGGACCGCGTGCACGAGTTGAAGAAGTTCACCGACAAGCCCGTCATCGCCTACTGCGCCACCGGCAATCGCTCGCTCAAGGCCGGCAAGATCCTCGGCAAGCACGGTTTCGAGCAGGTCTACGTGATGAGCGGCGGGCTGAGTGCATGGGAAAAAGCCAGCCTGCCGATCGAGAAAAAATGACCGTCGGCGCGGCCAACCAGGAAACCAGATGAGCGAACCAACCCCTTCGGCCGCGCAACCCGGGGCCGGCGAGGACGCCGCGCAGGCGTTCGAGATCAAGAAGATCTACGTCAAGGACCTCTCCTTCGAGTCGCCGCTGGTGCCGGCGTTGTTCACCGAGCAGCAGGGCTGGCGCCCGGAATTCAACGTGCAGTTGAACGCCGAGAGCCACCCGCAGGGCGAAGACCTGTTCGAAGTGGTGCTGGCGCTCACGGTCAGCGCGGAACTCGAAGGCAAGACCGCGTGGCTGGTGGAGATCAAGCAGGCGGGCCTGTTCCGCATCGCGGGTTTCGAACGCGACGCGCTGGGACAGGTGCTCGGCAGCTATTGCCCGAATACCCTGTTCCCGTTCGCGCGCGAAGCGGTGGCGGACCTGGTCGGCAAGGGCGGCCTGCCCGGGTTCATGCTCGCACCCATCAACTTCGACGCACTCTACGCGCAGCACCTGAAAAAGGTGAGCGAAAGCGCGCCGGCGCCGGATACCACCCAGTAGCCCCCGAGCACGGCGCCGCCGATGACGCGCCATGCCTGAAGCCCGCACCATCGCCGTGCTGGGCGCCGGTTCCTGGGGCACGGCGCTGGCCGCGGCACTCGCCCGCAACGGACACGACGTGCGCCTCTGGGGGCGTGATCCCGACCGGCTCCAGGCCATGGCGGGCGCCCGGGAAAACACCCGCTACCTGCCGGGCATCCCGCTCGCGGACAACATCCGCTGCGAGGCCGATTTCGAGCGTTGCGTCGATGCCGGCGAGGCCTTGCTGCTGGCGGTGCCCACCGCGGCAATGCACGACACCCTGCAACGCCTCGCGGCCCTCGGCACGCGCGCTCCGCTGGCCTGGTCGTGCAAGGGCCTGGAGCCGGGCACCGGCCGGTTCATGCACGAACTGATCGAGCAGGCCCTGCCGGGCACGCAGTACGCCCTGGTCTCCGGGCCGACGTTCGCGGCCGAGGTCGCACGGGGGCTGCCCGCCGCCGTCACGGTCGCCGCCCGCGACCTGGCGTCGGCAACCTGGGCGGCACAGTGGATTCACGGCGAGACCCTGCGCGCCTACCCCAGCGGGGACGTGCTGGGCGTCGAGCTCGGCGGCGCGCTGAAGAACGTGCTCGCCATCGCCGCCGGCATCTCCGACGGTCTGGGCTTCGGCGCCAATGCCCGGGCCGCCCTGATCACGCGCGGCCTGGCCGAGTTGATGCGCCTCGGCGAGTCGCTGGGCGCGCAGCGCGACACCCTCATGGGCCTGGCCGGCCTCGGCGACCTGGTGCTGACCTGCACCGACGATCAGTCGCGCAACCGCCGCTTCGGGCTGTGCCTGGCCGACGGGTTGTCGCGCGAGGCGGCGCTGGCGCGTATCGGGCAGGCCGTCGAAGGCGTGAACACCGCCGCTGAGGCGCAGCGCCTGGCCGTGCGCCACGGCGTCGAAATGCCCATCGTCCACCAGGTCCACGCCATCATCCACGAAGGCCGCGCCCCGCGCGACGCTGTGCACGCCCTGCTGGCCCGTACGCTGAAAGCCGAATCCAGCTGAGCGTCCCGCCGCGGCGCAGTCGAGCGCCTGTCGACCCGTCATCGCCCCGATCGGAACGCCCGGCGAGCGGCCGGGTCAGCCGGTGTCCGCCCCGGGAAAGCCGAGCTGACGCCAGGCTTCGAAGACCACCACCGCGACGGCGTTCGACAGGTTGAGGCTGCGGCAGCCCGGGCGCATCGGGATACGCAGGCGATGCTCGGCGGGTAACGCCTCCAGCACCGACGCCGGCAGGCCGCGCGTCTCCGGACCGAACAGCAGCAGGTCGTCCTCGCGAAACCGGACCTCCGCGTAGCCCCTGCGCCCGCGCGTGCTCGCCGCCAGCACCCGGCATCCGGGGTGTGCGGCGAGAACGTCGTCGAGACCGCCATGCACGCGCACACAGGCGAGGTCCCGGTAATCCATCCCGGCGCGGCGCAGGTAGCGGTCGTCCAGGCTGAACCCCAGCGGCTCGACCAGGTGCAGGCTGGCCCCGGTATTCGCGCACAACCTCATCACGTTGCCGGTGTTGGGCGGGATCTCGGGCTGGTAGAGCACGACGGACACCATGCCGGAGCGCCAAGCAACGGCCGTGCCGGTGGCTACAGCTTTTTGCCCTGACGCCGATATCCACAGCGTATGCGGGGACCCGATGCCACGTCCCCCGGTCGCCTGAGCGCAGGCGCCGGGGCGGCGGGTCGGGGTCCCGGCGAAACGCACAACCGGTGTTCAAAGGCTCCGCATGGGCATTTTCAAACGCACGAAACCGAGCGACGACACCGTCGGCGTGGAGCTGCAGCCGGGCGGCGTGGCGCTGACCCTGATGCGTCGCGACGGGCAGGCCAGGAACGTGGTCACGCTGGCGGAGTACGAGGCCACCTCGCCCGACCGGCACGCCGAGTGCCTGCAGCAGATGGTGCACCGCCACCGCCTGCGAGGTGCGCCTTGTGTCGGCGTGCTGACCCACGGCAGCTACGAACTGCTGCAGGTCGAGCCCCCCGACGTGCCCGAGGACGAACGCGACCAGGCGATCCGGTGGCGCCTGCGCGACCTGGTGGACTTTCCCATCGAGCAGGCCGTGGTCGAAGTCTTCCCGCAGCCCGAGCAGCCGAACCGGCGCGCCGCCAGCGTGAACGCGGCGGTGAGTCGCGAGGACGTCGTTCGCCGCAGCATCGATACCCTCACAGGGGCCGGTCTCGACCTGCAGGCGCTCGACATCGCCGAGCTCGCTCAACGCAACCTGATCGCGCGCTACCGCGACAACGCGCACGGCGTCGCCGTGCTGCAACTCGACGAGCAGAGCGGCCTGCTGGTGCTGGTGAGGGAGTCGGAACTCTACCTGGCGCGCGACTTCGACATCGGCCTGGCCCGGCTGCGCGGCGCCTTCGAAGCCGACGGCGGCGCGTCCACCGCGGCGTTCGACTCGCTGGTGCTCGAACTGCAGCGCTCGCTCGATTACTACGAGAGCAACTTCCGCCTGCCGGCCATCAACCGCCTCATGCTGCACCCCGCCGAACCCTGCGTGCGCGCCCTGATCGAGCACATCGCGGCCAACCTGCGCAGCGTGCGCGCCCGCATCCTGGAGCCGGCCGAGGTCGTGCACACGGAGCACCCGCTCCCCGCGCAGTGCCTCAACGCGCTGGGTGCGGCCATGCGCCAGATCGAGGTCGCCGCATGAACCAGCAGGTCAATTTCTACCAGCCGCGGTTCCGGCCGCAGCCCGTCAGGTGGCCGGCCCAGCATTTCCTGGCCGCGCTGCTGATCGTGGGGTCGGGCATGGCCGGCTGGTACGGGGTCGAACGCAGTTCCCTGGGCGCACTGCACACGCAGCGCGCCGGGGTCGAGCAGGAGCTGGCCGCGGCCGAAGCCCGCGTCGCCGCGCTCGATGCGCGCCTCGCGACCGAGGACCCGGCGCTCGCCGAGCGTGTGCGCACGCAGCGCGGCGAACTGCAGGCCCGGCGCGAGTTGCTCGGATACCTGCAAACCGTTACCGAGCGCCCGGGGCCGGAATTCTCCGCGTACCTCGAAGGCCTGGCGCGCCGCCATCGCAGCGGGCTGTGGCTGACGGGCATCGGAATCAACGCCGGCGGCGCACGCCTGCGCCTGAAGGGCAGCGCGCTCAACGCGAGCCAGGTCCCCGATTTCCTGAGCGACCTGTCGGCCGAGGCGGCCTACAGCGGGCGCACCTTCGATCAGCTGCTCGTGAAGCGCCCGGCCGACGCGGCCTGGAAGATCGACTTCGAGCTGCGCACGGTGCGCGAGGAGAGCGGGTCGTGAAGCAGCTCAAGGCCTGGCTCGAACGCGCCAACCAACGCACCCCGCGCGAGCGGGCTTTGTTCGGCGGCACCGCCCTGGTGCTGGCGGTCG
>JBFJWO010000270.1:0-7146 GCA_041623575.1 Gammaproteobacteria bacterium | reverse complement strand
CTCCGCGACCAGCCACATGACGCGGGTGTTGTCGAGCACCATCGGGTGGTGACCGCGTACGCGACGCACGCGCCCGCCGAGGGTCGCCAGCAGCTCCTTGTCGATGAGGGCCCGCTGCACGGCGCCGCTCAGTCTTCGTCGTCCATGATGACGGTCGGCTCCTGGTCGGCCGCCATCAGTCGCGCGTATTCGCCGCCGGCCGCCCACAGCTCCTCGTGGGTGCCGCGCTCCAGCACCTTGCCGGCCTGCATCACGATGATCTCGTCGCAGTCGCGCACCGTGCTGAGCCGGTGCGCGACCAGGATCGCCGTGCACCCGCGCATGCGCAGGCGTTCCATCACCACCGCCTCGGTCTCGGCGTCGAGCGCGCTGGTCGCTTCGTCCAGTACCAGGATGGAGGGGTTGTGGACCAGCGCGCGCGCGATCTCCAGGCGCTGGCGCTGGCCGCCGCTGAGGTTGGCGCCGCCTTCGAGCAACTCGGCGTCGTAGCCGCCCGGCAGGGCCAGCACCGTGTCGTGCACCGCGGCGTCCTCGGCGGCGAGGATCAGGTCTTCCTCGGGCACCGTCTCGTCCCAGAACGTCAGGTTGTCGCGCACCGTGGCGCCGAACAGGTAGATGTCCTGGTCGACGGCGGCGAAAGAGTTGACCAGCACGTCCTCGGGCACGTGCGCGCGCGCCACGCCGTCGAACAGGATGTCGCCCCGCCACGGGGCGTACTCGCCGCTGATCAGCTTCGATACGGTGGTCTTGCCCGAGCCGCTGCCGCCGACCAGTGCCACGCGTTGTCCCGGTTCGATCGACAGGCTGAAGCCTTCGAGCAACGGCTCCTCCAGCGGGCTGTAGCCGAACGTGACGTCCCTCAGCTCGACATAGCCGTCGAGGCGCACCAGCCCTTTCGGCAGCGGCCTGGCCGGTCCCTCCGCGGCTTCGCGCGCGGGCGCCGGGTGCTGCAGGACGTCGTCGACGCGGTCGAGATCGCCGCGCAGCTCCTGCAGGGTGCTGCCGAGGTTCAGCAGGTTGTTGATCGGCGCCAGGAAGCTAGCCATCAGCGCCTGGAAGGCGACCAGCATGCCGATGGTCAGCTCCCCGCCGATGATGCGCAGGCCCCCGACCACCAGGATGGCCGTGGTGGTGAGCGCGTTCAGCAGCGCCGGGATGATCGACAGGCTCTGGTTGGACAGCTCCAGCGCCTGGCGCGCGTTGGTGGCCTTGGCGTAGTAGCCCGCCCAGTTCATGAAGAAACTGCTTTCCAGCCCGCCCGACTTGAGGGTCTCCATGCCCTGCAGCCCGGCCATGGCGGTGCCCTGCGCTTTGCCGTACTCCTGCAGCACGCGCATGTTGGCTTCCACCCGTGCCGCCGAGACCCAGCGCAGCAATGCGGCGTTACCGAGCGCGAACGCGACGCCGATCAGGGTCAGCGTGACGTCGTAATACAGCATCAGCAGGGCGTAGAACCCCATCATCACGACGTCGATCGCGGTCTGCGCGAGGCGCCCGGAGAGCGTGTCGGCGAGCTTGTCGTTCAGGCGGCTGCGGTTGGCGACTTCGCCGGCGAAGCGCTGCGCGTAGAAGCTCGCCGGCAGGCGCAGCAGGTGCGCCATGTAGCGCCCGGCCATCTGGATGGAGAGCTTGATCTTGAGCCGGCGCAGGTAGCGCAGCTGCACGAAACGCAGCGTGGCCTGCATGATCAGCGCGACCGCCATTGCCAGCAGCAGCGGCCGCAACCAGTCCGCGCGCCCCGCCAGGATCACGTTGTCGATGAAGATCTGGCTGAAGGCCGGGATCACCAGCCCGGGAATGACCAGCAGAAAGCCGACCAGCACACAGTAGGCGATCGCCGTCGCCGAGCCCGCCAGGCGCTCGCGGATCGCCTGCGCCAGGCTGGGCAGGCGCCCGCCGGTGACGAACTCCTCGTTGGGCTCGAAAGTGAGCACGATGCCGGTGAAGGCGCGGCGGAACTCGCCCATGCTGAGCACGCGGTGGCCGAGCGCCGGGTCGTTGATGTGCGCCTTGCCCTTGTGGAAGCCCTCGAAGACCACGAAGTGGTTGAAGTTCCAGAACAGGATCGAGGGCGGGGGCAGGGCGGCGAGATCGTCGATTTGTTTGCTGTAGCCGTGCGCGCTCAATCCGTAGCGGCGCGCGGCGCGCACGACGTTCGATGCCTTGCTGCCGTCGCGCGAGACGCCGCATTCGGCGCGCAGCGTAGCGAGCGGCACGATGCGCCCGTGATAGGCGAGGACCATGGCCAGCGAAGCGGCCCCGCACTCGACCGCTTCGAGCTGCAGGACCGTTCGCGTGACGACGCGTGGGTGGGCGCCGCCCGGGGCAGCCTCTTCGTCAGCCATGGCTCACGCCGCGGCGGGTCGAGGGCGGCGGCGCGGTGGGCCGCCGGCCCGGCTCAGACGCCACTCCAGCGCCTCAGCACGGGAATCACGAAGGTTATCGGCCGGCGGTGCTCGACGGTGGCCCGGATGCGGGCGGTGGTGCCGGCGCTGATCGGCGTGCGCGGGCCCGAACCCGAGGTCCACCGGTAGCCGGTGTGCGACTCGGGGTCGAGCAGCAACTCGGTGAGGACCTGGATCTTGCCACCGCCCCGGGTGAGCGCCATCGCGACCTCCCGGTTGCCCACGACGTTGACCGCGGCGTCGCTGGAGACCGCGAACGGCGAGACGCTCGACACCGTACCCTGCATGCCCCCGAAGCGCTCGCGCTCGACCGTGTCGGGCGTGACGCGGACCTCCATCCCGGGCCGGATGCGCTTGCCGCTGGCAACGTCGAGGTAGGCCGCCGCCATCAGGCGCGCGGCGGTGTTTTCGGCCTCGATCGCGCCGAGCCGCTCGCCGGCGACCACGATGGTGCCCGGCGAGGTGTTCATTTCCAGCACCCGCCCGGCGTACTCGCTGACGATGCGTCCCTTGCCGCGCAGGTCCTGCTCGAGGCGATCGATGTTGCGCCGCATCTCCTGGATCTCGAGCTCGCGGTCGGAATCGGCTTCCATCTGCTGCTGCTCGAGCTGCTTGCGCCGCACTTCGATTTCCTGGCTCTGCGCCTGCAACTCGGCGATCTCGTCGAGCTGCTCGAGGTAGGCGCTCTCGGCACGGAACTGGCTCAGCTCGATCTCCTGGGCGCGCAGCTCCATGTTGGCCACCTGCATCTGGCTGTCGATCATGCGCTGGCGGGCGTTCAGCACGGCGTCCTCCGAGCTCAGGCCTTCCTGGAGCAGCGAGCGGTAGCTGGCGAAGCGTTCGGCGTGCGCCTCGCCGAGCTCGCGGCTGGTCTGGCGCAGGCGCGCGAGGTTCTTGCGCTGCTGGGCGATGTACTGGTCGTTGCGGCGTTTGTGCTCCTCCGCGGTGCGTTGCAGCGAGGCGATGCGGGTGTCGAGCAGGCGTTGCTTGCGTTCGAGGTTCTCGCGCTCGAGGCGCGCGCGCTCGACGCGCAGCACGTCGACCTGGCCGTAGCGGCGCAGGGCCTCGGACAGGCGCACACGCTCCTGCTCCAGGCGCTGCGCGAGCTCCGGCTGATTGATGGCGCCGATGGTCTGCCCGCGCTCGACGAGGTCGCCCACCTGCACGTCGATGGACACGATCTGCCCCGAGGCCGGGGCCTGGAACGAGACGACCTGGCGCGGGTAGACCAGGATCGCCCGCCCGTCGACCGTCACCGGGATGCGCCCGAGCAGACTCCACAGCAGGATGCCGAGCAACGCCGCGCCGGTGACCGCGAGCGGCAGCCAGCTGCGCCGGCTGGTCACCGCCAGCAGCTGGTCGAGCTGCTCGGGCGAGGACAGCTGCTCGAGCGCCTCGGCGCGGAACATCCTGGCGTCGGGGTCGGCCATGCTTCAGCGCGACGCGACGCCGCGTGCGGCGCGACGTTCGGGGAACGGGGAGCGGGGCGAGGTCACGGTTCAGGATTCGCGAAAGCGCGCCAGCAGCATCTCGAAACGGGCCGCCGCCAGCGCGGTGTTGTCGAGCAGCACGGGGTCGATCTCGTCGCTTTCGTGGGTCAGCGAGCCGTCCGCCGCGCCGAACCCCATACGGCCCACCGTCTGGCGCAGGCGGCTCGCGAGAAACACGCCCAGCGCCCGGTAGAAGCGCGCCGCGAAGGCCGTGTCGCGGGCGAGGCGGGCGCTGAGCTTGTCGCGGGCGATGGCGATGACCCGGCTCGACACCCGCGCCTTGACCGTCGCGTTGGGCGGGCGGCTGTCGAGGAACGACAGCTCACCGACAATCTCACCCGGCTCCAGCCGGGCCAGCTCGACGTCGCCCGTGGCGCTGACGTGCACGCTGAGTTCGCCCTTCAGCAGGATGTAGATCTCGGCGATCTGCCTGCCCTGCTCGATCAGCACTTCGCCGGTGGCGAAGTTGCGGGCCTCACAGGCGACCGCCAGCCACTCGATGTCGGCATCGGAGAGGTCGCCGAGCAGGAACAGGACTCTTCTCACGGGCGCCCGGTAACCGTTGCAGCCGACGGTCCGGGTGGTGGCCACCGGGTTCGTGGATTGCGGTTGTTTGTCATTCTTGCTGCCGGGTTGTCGCCCGGCGGATTGCCGCGGCGGCCGTCAACGGCTGCCGCACGCGCGAGCAGGCGGTAATTTAGCAGATTCGGACGCGTATTGCCCTGCCGTAGCGACTGCGCGGCGGCGCGTGAATAGCTCACAGCGCCCGCGTGGCGCGTGTCACCCCGGCGGTTCGGGCGCGGCGCTAGGATTACGCATCAACCGATCGTCCGTCGCGCCGCGGCGGGCGAGGAGCGAAGGGAACTCGACATGCAACACACACGCATCACGCGACCGCCGCCGAGCCCCAAGGTCTCGGCGCTGTGCGGATTCTTCCGGCGCCTGCGGGCGTACGACGGTGCCGCGGGGACGCGCCCCCGCGGACGCACGCCGGCGCGGCAACGCAGCGCCGCCGAGGAGCGCTCCAGGCGACTGGAGCGACTGGCGGGCGGCGTCGGCCCGGCCCCGATCTGGTCGTCGCTCGCTCCGCGCTACCCCGCGCAGTCGACGGGGCGCCCGGCTCCCCGGTAACGCCGGCGAGCCCTGCTCGATCGGGGCGCGTCAGGGCGAGCCGGCCCGTGCCGGCGCCACCAGCGGGAGCGTCACGGTAAAGGTCGCTCCTTCCCCCGGTCGGCCCTCGGCGTGGGCCTGACCGCCGTGCTGCTCGACGATCTTGCGCACGATTGCGAGGCCGACCCCCGTTCCTTCGTAGGCCGCGCGCCCGTGCAGGCGCTGGAACACCTCGAAGATGCGTTTGCCGGCGTCCGGGTCGAAGCCGATGCCGTTGTCGGCAACGCGCAGGTGCGCGAAGCGCCCGTCGAGTTCGACGTCGATCGTCACGTGCGGGATACGCCCGGGCGCGCGGTACTTGAGCGCGTTGCCGATCAGGTTCTGCAGCACCTGGCGCAGCTGGGAGGGGTCGCCCGGCACTCGCGGCAGGTCGCCGACCTCGAGGCGCGCGTCGCTCTCGGCGAGCTGCAGCTCGAGGTCGCTCAGCACCCCGGCCAGTGTGCGGTTCAGGTCGACCTCGCGCTCGGGGCGGCGCTCGGTCGCCACGCGCGAAAGCGTCAACAGGTCGCTCACCAGCGTCGACATGCGCTCGGCCGCCGCGCCCATGCGCTCGACGTAGTCCCGTGCCCGCTCGGGTAGCTGGTCGGCGTAGTCTTCCACCAGCCGGCTGCCGAAAGCGCGGATCTTGCGCAGCGGTTCCTGCAGGTCGTGGCTGGCGACGTAGGCGAAGTTCTGCAACTCGGTGTTGGAGCGCACCAGTTCGATCTCGCGGTGCTTGAGGGCGGTGACGTCGGTGCCGATGGTCACGATTTCGCCGCCCTCGTACCTGCGCATCCCGATCCGCAGCCAGCGCCCGTCGTCCAGCTCGAGCTCGCGTACCGACTCCTGCGAGCGCTTGACGTCGTCCTCTCCCAGCCACTGCTCGGGCGACTTGCCGTGCAGCGCGTACTGGCCGCGGTGTAACGCCGCATGCATCAGCTCGCGGTGGGACACACCCGGGTGCAGCAGGTCGCTGCAGCGGGAGAAACGCTTGGCGAAATGCCCGTTCCACATCACCAGCCGGTCGTCTTTGTCCCACAGGGCGAACGAATCGGTCATGTTCTCGATGGCGGTCGTGAGGCGCCCGCGACTGTGCTCGAGGGCGTCGAGCGCGTCGTTGCGTTCGTAGACGCGGCTGATGAGCGTGCCGACGTGGCCGAGTACGTCGAGGACCTCGGCGTCGAGGGCGAACGGCTCGTAGGCGAAGAACTCGAGCACGGCGCGCGTGCGTCCGTCGACTACCACGGGCAGTGCCACGGCCGCCTGCAGTCCGCAACCGGCCGCGACCGCGGCGCGCGGCAGGCGGGTCGTCGGCAACAGGTCTCGGATCCAGTGCGCTCGCTGGTTCTGCGCCACGATGCCGGGCAACCCCTCGCCGAAGCGGAACACGTAGGTTTCGCTCGCGCGCACGAAGTCGCCGCAGCTGGAGTCGCGGGGCAGCCGCCACAGCCGGGCGCTGCGCAACACGCCGTCGCCGACTTCGAGCGCGTGCCCGACCGGCCACAGCATGGCCGCGCAGACCTCGTCGATGCCGATCCGCAATGCCTCGTGGGCATGCCGCGCGCGGTTCGCCGAGGTGGCGATGCGCTGCAGCATGTCGATCACGTTGCGGCGGCGCAGTTCGTCGGCGTTGCCACGCACGGTGGCCACGAAATAGTGCTCGCCGCCCACGCGGAGGCCGCTGAAGGTGAGATGCAGCGGCAGGCTGGTGCCGTCGTCGCGGTTGGCGAGCACTTCGTGGCTGAAGCTGTGGGGATGCCCGGCCGCCGTGCGCAGCATGTTGTCCAGAAGGCGGTCGTGCAGGCGCAGGTCGCGCGTGTTGAACACCCGACCGAGGCTCGTCCCGAGGAGCTCGTGGTCATGACGCCCGAGGGTGCGGCGCAGTTGCGCCCCCGCCGTGCACAGATTGCCCCGGGCGTCGGCGATGAACAGGCGATCGTCGCCAAACCCGTTGATCACGCGCTGCAGGGTGCGCGCCTGGAGGCGGCTGCCGGTCGCCAGCAGCGCGGCGAACGCGCACAGCGCGGCGAGCGAGGCGGCGACCAGCAGCGCGGCGTAGGGCGCGACATGCCGCGGTGTCGTCACCACCGCCGGGGCCGAGT
>JBFJWO010000269.1:0-7157 GCA_041623575.1 Gammaproteobacteria bacterium | reverse complement strand
TCGTCGATGCGCTCCTCGACGGTGAGAAAATCGTCCTGCTGGTAGTAGTGCGCCGCTGCCAGCACCGAGGTGCCCCACAATGAGGCGTGCAGCAGGGCGTCGCCGCGGTTGTCCTGCAGGTACTGCCCGCCGCCCGGCAGCAGCAGGCTTGCCAGGCCCTGGCCGATGGGCGTGCCGAACAGGCCCTGCGCGCGGGCCTCCGGCGCCGCGAGCGCGAGGCCCAGCCAGGCGCACGTGAAGAACAGCCGTCGCACCGTGCCCGATCCGCCGCGCGCGGCTTTCAACCGGCGAACCGGCCGGGCGACAGCCCGTCGACGCCCGGGTCGCGAACTTCGAACAAGCTGCCGGCGAGCGGTTGCCCGGCAGCGGCCGCGGCGTCCAACCCGTACGCGGCTGTGGTCACGAACAGGCGCTCGTGGCGCTCGCCCGCGAAGGCGCAACTCGACACCTGGGCCACGGGCAGGCGCACGACGCGGTCCACCTGGCCGCGCGGCGTAAAGCGGGTGAGGCGCCAGCCGCCCCAGTGGGCCAGCCACAGGCAGCCCTGTGCATCGGTGGTCATGCCGTCCGGGTAACCGTGCGCGGGGGGAATGCGCGCGAACACGCGTTTGCCGGCAAGCATGCCGTCATCGCTCACGCTGAACGCATAGACGGTGCCGCCCAGGGTGTCGGCGTGGTACAGCGTCCCGCCGTCGGGGCTGAAGGCCGGACCGTTGGTGACGGCGTACGGGCCGTCGGCACGCGCGAAACCCAGGTCCGGGGCGACCCGGTAGAGCCAGCCGCTCGGCTCGCGCTCCGCGTCGTCCATGCTGCCCGTCCACAGGGCGCCGTGCGCGTCGACCTTGCCGTCGTTCAGGCGGTTGCCGGGGACCTCGGGCTCTAGGCGCAGCAGCGGTTCGGCGGCCAGCGTTGCAGGCGCGAGCAGGACCAGCCCGGATTTGAAGCCGGCGACGAAACCGCCGCCCGCGCGCGGCACCAGGAAGCCGATCCGCTCGGGCATCGGCCAACTGCGCCGGGCGCCGTCGTCGAGGCCCAGGCGATGCACCGCCGGCTGCTTGATGTCGACCCAATAGAGGGCGCGCTCCTCGGCCACCCACACGGGGCCTTCGCCGACCCGGGCCGGCGTTTGCCAGACGCACTCGACCTCCCCCGCCTCGCGCGTCATTCGGGCAGCACCACGCCCAGCTTGGCCAGCAGGCCGCCGTCGACCCTGTACTCGCCGCCGGTGCAGAACCCGGACAACGGCCCGGCGAGGAAAGCGACCATCTCGGCGACCTCGCCGGGGTGCCCGACGCGCCCCGCGGGATGCTGGCGACCCCACTCGGCGATCACCTCGTCCTCGCCGCGCTGGCCGCGGTTCTCGGCGGCGGCGTAACGCAACATCGGCGTGTCGATCGAGCCGGGACACACGGCGTTGACCCGGATGTTGTCGGCCGCGTGATCGAGCGCCATGGCGCGGGTCAGCGCCAGCATGCCGCCCTTGCTGGCCGCGTAGGCAGCGACGTTGGTCTGGCACGCGATGCCCTGCACCGAGGCGATGTTGACGATCGCACCGCCGCCGCGACGGCGCATGTGCGCCACCGCGTAGTGCCCGCTCAGGTAGACGGACTTGAGGTTGACCGCGAGCACGCGGTCCCAGTCCGCCTCGCCGGTGCTCTCGACAGTGCCGTAGGGCTGGACGGCGGCGGCGTTGACCACGACGTCGAGGCCGCCGAAGGCTGCCACGCAATGCTCGATGAGGTCGCGCACGCCGGCCGCCTGCGAGACGTCCACCCGCCGGGCGCTGACCGTCAGACGCTCGTCGCGCAACGCCGCGGCGCCGGCCTCGGTACGCTCGTCGTCCCCGGCAACCACCACGCGAGCTCCGCCGCGCGCCAGGCGACGCGCGCACGCCCAGCCGATGCCGGTACCGCCGCCGGTGACGACCGCGACCTTGTTCTCGAAATCCATGCCCCTCTCCCCGGGAGTCCGACGGCGCCGGCACAGGCGGCCCTGCTCAGACGGGCCGACCTCCGGCCGTTGTGTTCACTCATCGTGTGCCCGGCCCGCGACCGGGCGCGGGCCGTCCGTGCCCCCGGGCTCCCAGCCGGGCGACCGCGGCTGCGAGCACGGCGGCAATCTACCACGAGCCACCTGCTCGTGCCGCCCGCTTGGGTCGCCGCCGGTCCCGGCAGTATGCTTGTATGCTTCGCAGCACCGGCGAGAGCAGTCGCACCCCATGCCGCAGGACTGGCCGAGAATCGTCGCCCACGCCGACATGGACGCCTTCTATGCCTCGGTGGAGCAGCTCGACGACCCGGCCTTGCGCGGTCGCCCGATCCTGGTCGGTGCACGCAGCGGGCGCGGCGTGGTGCTCACCGCCAGCTACGAAGCGCGCCCGTTCGGGGTAGGCAGCGCCATGCCGATGGCGAAAGCGCGCAAGCTCTGTCCCCAGGCCCTGATCGTGCCGCCGCGTTTCGCCCGCTACCAGGAGTTCTCCGAGCGGGTGATGGCCGTGTTCGCCGATTTCTCGCCCGACGTCGAGGCACTGAGCCTCGACGAGGCGTTCCTGGAGATGAGCGGCGCGACGCATTTCTTCGGGCCGCCGGCCGAGATGGGCCGGCGTCTCAAGGATGCCGTCTACGAGGCCACCGGCGGACTCACCGCCTCGGTCGGGCTTTCCGCCACCAAGTACGTGGCCAAGGTGGCCAGCGCGCACGACAAGCCCGACGGGTTGACCGTGGTGGCGCCGGGCGAGGCACGCGCCTGGCTCGCCCCGTTGCCCGTGGCGCGGCTGTGGGGCGCCGGGCCGAAGACCCAGCGGCGCCTCGCTGCGCTCGGGCTGCACACCATCGGCGACATCGCGCGCGCCGATCCCGAAGCCTTGCGCGAGCGCCTGGGCAGCGCCGGTGCGCATTTCTACGAACTCGCCCACGCCCGCGACCCGCGGCGCGTGGCGCGGCGCGAGAGCGCGAAGAGCATCGGCTCGGAACGCACCCTCGAGGAGGACGTCTCGGCGCGGCCGGCGATCCTGCGCCACCTGCACCAGGCGGCCGACGACGTCGGCCGGCGCCTGCGCCGCAACGCCTACCTGGCGCGCGGTGTGCGGGTCAAGCTCAAGACCAGCGACTTCCGCCTGCTGACCCGCCAGCGCCGCCTGCGCGAGCCCACCGACGTGGCCGGCTCGCTGTACGCCGCCGCGTGCTCGCTGGTGGACGAGTTCGCCGACCCCGGGCCGTTCCGGCTGGTGGGCATCGCCGCCTACGACCTGACCCGCGCGCCCGAGCAGCAGCTGGACCTGTTCGAGGCGGGCGCTGCCGCGCGGCAACGGCGGCTCGAAACCGCGCTGGATTCGCTCTCGGCCCGCTTCGGACCCGGCACGGTGAAACGCGGCACGGCACTTACCGAGCCCTACGGCGAGCGGCTGGCGCCGACGCTCGATTTCCTGGAAACCCGCGACGATGACGGATAGCGACGCCACCCCGGTGCGCGGGTTCATCCTGCAGGCCACGTACCGCGTGCTCTCCGGCAAGCCCGTGGTGCACCTCTACGGGCGGCTCGAGACCGGCGAGACCTTCCTGGTTCGCGACCATCGCCAGCAACCTTACTTCTACGTCCGCGAGGCCGACGGCGAGCGCGCGCAATCGATCGGGATCGCGAGCGAGCCCGCCGCGCAGCGCGATTTCACCGGCGCCGCCGTGCGACGGGTCACGGTCGGTGCACCGGGCGAGGCGCCGCGGGTTCGCGACCGTCTGCACGCGGCCGGGATCGACACCTTCGAGGCCGACGTGCGCTTCGCGGTGCGTTTCCTGATCGATCGCGGCATCCGGGGCAGCCTGAGCATCGCAGGCCCCTGGCAGCCCGGCGCCGGCATCGCGCGGGTCTACGACGACCCGGTGCTGGCCGCGGCCGAGTTCGACCTCGCCCCGCGGGTGCTCGCGTTCGACATCGAGACCGATCCGCGCGCCGAGCGCCTGCTCGCCATCTCGCTGTACGGCTGCGGCACCGACGAGGTGCTCATCGTCGATCCCGACGCGCGTCCCATGCCCCCCCGGGCGCACGGCCTGGCGGGCGAGCGCGAAGTGCTCGCGGCCTTCTGCGAGCGCCTGCGCGAGTGCGACCCGGACGTGCTCACCGGCTGGAACATCGTCGACTTCGACCTGAGCGTGCTGGCGCGCATCGCCGAGCGGGTGCGCCACCCGCTCGAACTCGGGCGCGACCCCGGCGCAGTACGTATTCGCCCGGCGCAGGGCTATTTCGGCAGCGGGCAGGCGAGTATTCCCGGGCGGCTGGTGCTCGATGGCATGGACCTCGTGCGCGGCGCGTTCGTGCGTTTCGAGGACTACTCGCTCGACACCGTCGCGCGCGAGGTGCTGGGCGAGGGCAAGGCGCTCGACGGCGAGGTGGCGGACCGTGCGGGCGAGATCATGGAGCACTACGCATGCGACCTGCCGGCCTTCGCCCGCTACGCGCGCACCGACGCGCGGCTCGCGCTGGAGATCGTCGAGCACCTGCACCTCGTGCCGCTGGCAGTCGCCCGCTCGCGCCTGACCGGCATGACCCCGGACCGGGTGGCGGCCAGTATCGCCTCGTTCGATTTCGTCTACCTCGCGGCGCTCGCGCAGCGCAACGTGGTGGCGCCGAGCGTGCGCTCCTCGGACTCGCGGGTCTCCGTCGCGCAGGCCGGCGGCCACGTCCTGGCGCCGGTCACGGGCGTGCACGAGCGCGTGTGGGTGTTCGACTTCAAGAGTCTCTACCCGAGCATCATCCGCACTTTCAACGTCGACCCGCTGGGATTTCGTGCCGCGCCACGCGAGGGCGAGGACCTGATCGAGATGCCGGGCGGGGCCTGTTTCAGCCGCGAGCCGGGCATCCTGCCGGGGATCCTCGACGAGTTGTTCCCGCGCCGCGAGGCGGCCCGCCAGGGCGGCGACAAGGTCGCCTCGCAGGCCATCAAGATCCTGATGAATTCCTTCTACGGCGTGCTCGGCACGCCGGCGTGCCGGTTCCACAACCCGGCGATTGCCAACGCCATCACCGGCATGGGCAAGCACCTTCTGCAGTGGTCGCAGGCCTGGTTCGAACGCGCCGGGTTCGAGGTGCTGTACGGCGACACCGACAGCCTGTTCGTGCGCTCGGGCCTGACAGACAACGGGCAGGCGCGTGCCCGCGGGGCCGACCTCGCCCACCGCCTGACGCTGGACGTCGCCCAATACGTGCGCTCGGGCTGGGCGCTCGACAGCCGCCTGGAGCTCGAGTTCGAGAAGCTCTACGTGAAACTCTTCCTGCCTTCGGTGCGCGGCGGCAGCGGCGGTGCACGCAAGCGTTACGCGGGCCTGCTCGACGACGGCGCGGAGGTCGATTTCGTCGGCATGGAGGTGGTGCGTCGCGACTGGACGGCGCTGGCCAAGACCGTGCAGCGCGAGCTCTACACGCGGCTGTTCGCCGGGCAACCGGTAGAGGATTACCTGGCGGAGGTGGTGCGCGAGGTGCGCGGGGGCGCGCACGACGACCTGCTGGTCTACCGCAAGGGCTTGCGCAAGCGGCTCGGTGCGTACACGGCGACCACGCCCCCGCACGTGGCCGCGGCCCGCAAGTCGCCGGGCAAACCCGGGCGCGTGATCGCCTACGTGATGACCACCGACGGGCCGGAACCGCTCGACCATCGCCGCCACGAGCTCGACCGCGAGCACTACGTGGACAAGCAGATCCGCCCGGTGGCCGAACCCGTGCTCGGCGCGCTGGGGCTCGCGTTCGAGACCGTGACCGGCGACGACACGCAGCTGGCGCTGTTCTAGCTCAGGCCCAACCGGTCCAGGGCGCGGTAGCAGGGAAAGACATAGCGGGCGGCAAGCGCCTTGAGACGTTGCAAGGGCATCCGGTGTGCGCCCTCGGTGACCGCGATGGGCAGCTCGTCGAGACCGAGCCGCTCGGCGCAGAACTCGCCGAGCAGCGCGCCGAGGTTCTGGGAGAGCGCGACGCCGCGGGTGGAATAGCCGCCGATGGCGAACACCCGCGGGGCCAGCACCTGCAGGCGCGGCAGGAAGTTCTCCGTGACCGCGCAATACCCTGTCCACCACGACCGCACGTCGACCGGGCCGAGTTGCGGAAAGAGTTCCGCCATGCGCCGGCGGGCGTGCGCTTCGCCGGCCTCGCGCCGCCGGCCCCACTCCGTCACCAGGCCGCCGGAGAGCAGCCGCCCGTCGCAGTCGTAGCGCGCGAAGCCGCCCGAGCGGCGCGTATCGGTGAAACAGCTGCGCGTCGGCAGGATGCTCTTGCGCAGGGATTCGGGCAACGGCTCGGTCGCGGTGTGAAACAACTGCACCGGCACCGCGCTGCGCGCGAGCCCCGGGAGCAGGTCGGCCGTATAGCCGTTGGTCGCCACGACGACCTTGCGGGTCGATACTCGCGCCGCGCCGGCGTCCACGACGACGCGCTCGCCGCCGGGCGAGATCCTTGTCGCCCGCGTGCCCTCGAAGATCCGCGCGCCCGCCGCCTGCGCCGCCCTCGCGAGGCCCAGGCACAGCGCGTAAGGGTTGACGCTCATGCCGTTCGCGCGGCGCCAGCCGCCGAGGTATCCCGACGCCCCGGTCAGTGCCGCGACGGCCTCGCCATCCAGCCACTCGACGTCGTAGCCGAGCGCGCGCCATTGCTCGTAGACCGCTCGCACCCGGCGCAGTGAGGCCCGTGAGTGGGCCGGCTGCAGCCAGCCGTGGCATTCGGCGTCGCAGGCGATCGAATGCGCACGGATCCGCGCGGCGACCAGCGACGGGCCATCGCTGACGAGGTGTGCAAGCGCCCGGCCCTTGCGAACGCCCAGCCAGGCCTGCGCGTCGCTGGGCGTCACGGTGCCCGGGAACTGCGGCACGACGAAGCCGCCGTTGCGGCCCGAAGCGCCGTTGCCGACGCGTCCAGCTTCGAGCACCGCGACCGAAAGCCCCTCGCCCGCCGCGCCGAGCGCGGTCGACAGTCCGCAGAACCCGGCACCGATCACCGTGAGGTCGACCTCGCAGTCGTGCTGCAGCGACGGGTGGCCGACCCGGTCCTCCTTGCACGTCTCCGCCCAGATCACGCCGCGCAAGGAGGGGTCGAGCGGAGCGCTCGCGCCGGTCACGGCCTGACGCTCGCTGGGTGGACCTGGAGCATGCCGGTGAGCGTAGCACCGGCGGCGTGCGCGC
>JBFJWO010000268.1:0-7162 GCA_041623575.1 Gammaproteobacteria bacterium | reverse complement strand
GCAAAAGCGCTGCGCAAGCTGCGCCACCCGACGCGCTCGGAGCCCCTGCGCAGCTACCTGGACGACGATACAGCGGCGGGTCATGTCGCCGTGGCTGCAACAGACGCCGGCCGGCGCTCATGATCTGCCGGCACGATGGTCGTACGACACTGAAGCGCGCCCGGGCCAAGACAGTCTGAGTCGCCGCTAGCGGGTGCCACGAGTGCGCGTGCCGAAACCGGTCGCGTTGCGCCACGGCAGAGCACGCAGTCACGCCTTTCCCCGCCTGCGCGCTCCCGCACACGAGCCAGGTCGCAGCCTCGGCGATTACAGTCAATGACTTGCGTTTGGCCGCACTATCGCGCAAGATGGGCGGCGATCTTCGTTTTGGCCTGCCTTTCAGCTGCGGCGCCCGTTACCCGGGCGTTATTGTCATACCCAGATTGTTCGTTTCCGCGCCCGATTTGTGCGCGGCATTTATTGATGGAGGCCAACAATGGCTATAGGAACGGTTAAGTTCTTCGATTCCGGCAAGGGGTTCGGGTTTATCAAGCCGGAAAGCGGCGACAAAGACGTCTTCGTGCACGTAAGCGCAGTACAGGGCGCCGGCATGGACACGCTGACCGAAGGTCAGCGCGTCAGCTACGAGGTCGTCACCGAGCGCGGTAAGCTGGCGGCCGCCAACCTCAAGGCCGCCTGAGCGCCAGGTTCGTCTTGCGTTAAGCGAAGGACCCGGACTCGTGCCGGGTTCTTCTTACGCGGCCAATGGACGCTTATGGCTCCGCGTGAACCCGGCGAGCCGCCGGCACCGTGGTAGCGCTCGCAGAACCGGCCAGGAAGCGGGAACGTCTCGGCGAAACGCCGGATTTCCGCTGCCGTGAGGCCGCGTAGCGAGCGCGGTATCGGCGCAGTACGGGGTGAACCGCGAGGTCGGCGGCGGCGCGCTTTCGACGACCTGCGTCAGTGATCGAGGTCCCCGGGCGAACTGCCGGTGGGAACGAACGTGAACTGCTGGCTCAACGAGCCTTCGTATTCCCAGCCGGCGGGCGCGACGAGCCTGCGCGCAGACTCGCAGAAGTGGACACCGTGTCCCACCCGACGGTCCTCGTACAGCCAGCAGGCATGCACCTTTCCTCCCCCGGCAACGGAGAGTGCCGAGAACTCCAGCCACTCGCACCGTACCGTCGGCCCCCGCTGCTGATCGACCACGACCATATCCACGCAGCACCCGGCGTCGACGAACACCAGTCCGTGCGCCGTCAGTGCGGCCACGAAGGTTTCCACCGCGCGAGGGTCGAGGAAACCGATGCGAGCCAACTCGCGATCGGTACACAGCGTGGCATTGGGCGCGTTCTCGACGAAGGCCGGCCACCCCCCGGGATACCCGGCGTCGATCGCGTCGCGGCGTACGACCACCGATATGCCTTCGACCAGCACCGCCATGGCTAGCTCACGCTCGACCTCGTCACACGACCCGGTTCGCCACCATGTCGGCTATCAGGTGTCTTGCTGTCGCGGGCTGAAGTCACGGCGCACCCGGCGCACACGCGCGGGCTGCCAACTCGAGCAATGATCGATCGGCGCCGCGCGCGCCGATGATCGACAGGCCGAGCGGCATGCCGTCCAGGCTCGCCAGCGGCAGGTTCACTTGCGGCAAGCCTCCCAGGCCCGCTATGCACAACAGGCACATCGCCTGGTTGCGGTACTCCACTTCGATCTGGCTGGTCGGGGTGTTCTTGCGCGGGGCGATGCGCGGCGAGGTCGGCAGGCACCACACGTCGCCGGGTTGCATCGTCGCCTGCAGTCGTTGCACGATTGCTGCGCGAATGGCGCGGTGCTCGGCAGCCTGCGCGGCGCTCACGCCGGCCGCCCACTCGAAGCGCTCCTTGATGCCGGGACCGAGTCGCGGGCGGACTTGCGTCACCCACGCACCGTGGTTGCCCCACACCTCCGCCGCCTGGATCACCCGAAAGGTCTCGAACCAGCGCCACAGTCCGTCGGCGCTCAGGCGCACTTCGGTGCGCGCCCCGAGCAGATCGGCCAGGTGATCGACGCCCGGCGCGAGCGCCTCGGACACGGCGGTATCGACGATCTCGAACGCGTCCGCGATACGCACGAGGCGACGCGGCGCCGGCGGCGGCGCGGGATCCTCGCCGAGCAGCACGTCCCCGACGCTCGCGAACACGTTGGCCTCGCGCGCGAACCAGCCGGCAACGTCGAAGCTCGGGCCGAACGGGATCACGCCCTGCAGTGACACGCGGCCGTGACTGGGGCGGATGCCGAGCACGCCGCAGTAGCTGGCCGGCAGGCGCACGGAGCCGCCGCAGTCGGTGCCGATGGCGAAGTCGACCAGCCCGCCGGCCACGGCCGCCACCGAACCGTTCGACGAGCCGCCGGGGATGCGCGTGGGGTCGCGCGGATTGACGGGCGTACCGTAGTGGACGTTCTCGCCGGTGAGGCTGTAGGCGAGCTCGTCGGTGTGGGTCTTGCCGAGGAGGGCGGCACCGGCATCGAGCAGTTGGCGCACGGCCAGCGCGGTCTCGCTCGCCGGCCCGTGGGTGCGCAACCAGTCGGGCTGGCCGAAGCCGGTGCGCGCACCTTCGATGTGGAACACGTCCTTGACGCCGAAGCTCGAGCCAGCGAGCGGGCCCTGCAGCGCGCCTTGCAGCGCGATGTGGTTGTCGCGACAGAACGCGCCCAGCGGATCGTGTGGCGCGCGCCAGGTCGCGGTGCCGTTCGGCGTGTCGTCCATCTAGGCCGGGCGGTGGATCACCGCTGGCTCGCGCGTAAGGGTCCGCCGACCCCGCTTGTAGGCGAACAGCACGGGCGCGAGCTCCGCCACCGCGACCTCGGGTCGCTCGCAGTCGAGCACCACCAGGTCGGCGGACTTGCCGGGCGCGAGGCCGTAGTCGTCCAGGTTCATCAGCGTGGCGGAGCGCGTCGTGATCATGTTGAAACACTCGCGGATGTCGTCGCGCGCGCCGACCTGGCAGATGTTCGCGTAGAGATTCGCCATGCGGATCAGCGAACAGTCGCCGAACGGCGTGAACGGGTTCAGAACGTTGTTGGTGGAAAGCGAGCAGTTGACGCCGTGGTGCAGGAGCTTGTGGGTGGCGGTCACACCGCGCATCACGCTGTGCGCCATGTGCCGGCCCATGAGGTACAGGTCGGTCGAGGGCAACACCGTCAGCGCGACGCCGGCGTCGGCGAGGCGCCTGGCGGCAGCCTCGAACTGCGCGGGCGGCGCGCCGGACAACTTGGTGACGTGCCCGATGGCCACGCGCCCGCCGTAGCGGAACCGCTCGGTGAGCTCGCACACGTAGAGCAGATCGAGGTCGTCCGGGTCGGGGCCGAAATCGAGATGCATGTCGATGTCGATATCGAACTCGCGCGCGATCTCGAAAATGCGATCGATCTGGCCGTGCGGATCGCTGTCGGTGTAGGGCGCGGCACCGACCACCCGCCCGCCCTTGCGCAGTGCCTCGAGCATCAGCTCGTCGGTGCCGGGATTGTTGAGCAGGCCCTCCTGCGGAAAGATGCAGATCTCGATATCGATGGCCCACTTGTACTCGTCGACCAGCGCCAGCACGCCTTCGAGCCCGCGCAGGCCGATGCCGGGGTCGACCTCGAGCTGCGTTCGCATGTGGGTCGTGCCGTTGGCGATGCACTTCTCCAGCGTGCGCCGGGCGCGTTCGTACACGTCTTGCGGGGTGAACGCGACCTTGACCCGGGCGACCTCGGCGATGGCCTCGTCGAGGTCGCCGCGCTCGGCCTTGCAGCGCTCCAGGATGCAGGACTTGTCGAGGTGGATGTGCGTCTCGATGAACCCCGGCGACACCAGCCGGCCGCCGAGGTCGACCACCTCGCCGGCCTCGCCGAGGGCGGGTTCGATGGCCGCGATGCGGCCGTTCTCGATGCCGATATCGACGCTCGTGTCGGCATCGTCGAGGCGTCGTGCGTTCTTCAGGATCGTATCCATCGTGGTCTGCCCCCCGTTGGTGTGAACACTACGTCGGCTTGCCGTCGAGCTCACCGAGATAGGCGCGCTCCAGGCCCTCGTGGTCGCGCAGCTCCGCCGCCGCGCCGCCGTGCACGATGACGCCGGATTCCAGCACGAAAGCGCGGTCGGCGACGCCGAGGGCGAGCGCGGCCATCTGGTCGACCAGCAGGATGGTCAGGCCCTCGTCGCGCAGCTCCGCCAGGATCGCGTAGAGCTCCTGGATCAGGTGCGGCGCAAGCCCCAGCGAGGGCTCGTCGAGCATCAGCACGCGCGGGCGGGCGATCAGCCCGCGGGCGATCGCCAGCATCTGCTGCTCGCCGCCGGAGAGCAGCCCGGCGCGTTGCCGGCGTCGCTCGGCCAGGCGGGGAAAGCGGGTCAGCAGGCGTTCGACGTCGGCGCCGATTTCCGCCCCGGCGCGGTGGAAGGCGCCGAGGCGCAGGTTGTCCGTGACGCTCAGCTCGGGAAACACCTGGCGCCCTTCCGGCACCAGCGATAGCCCGGCGCCCGCGACGCGGTGCGCGGCGTAGCTCTGGATCTCCTTGCCGAGCAGGCACACGCGTCCCTGCACCGGGCGGTGCAGCCCGCTCAGCGCGCGCATCAGGGTGGACTTGCCGGCGCCGTTGGCGCCGAGGACCGCCACCAGCTCACCCCTCTCCACGTGCAGATCGATGTCGCGCAACACCGGTGCGGCGCCGTAGCCCGCGCCCAGCCCGGACACGCCGAGGACCTCGCCGCCCGCCGGGCCGGTGCCGGCCGGTCGCGGCCGTCCGCCGCCCTGTTCCTCGCCGAGGTAGGCGGCGACCACCACGGGATCGGCACGCACCTCGGCGGCGGTGCCGTCGGCGATCTTTCTGCCGGCGTCGAGCACCACGACGTGATCGGACACCGACATCACGAGCCGCATGTCGTGCTCGACCAGGATCACGACCAGACCCAGATCGGCCACCCTGCGGACCAGCTCGCCGAGGCGGGTGGTGTCGGCCGTGTTCAGGCCCGCGGCGGGCTCGTCGAGGAGCACGACGCCGGGCCGCGCGGCCAGCGCGCGCGCGATCTCGACCAGGCGCTTGTCGACATGCGCCAGCGAGCCCGCGACGCGCTCCATCGCACCCTCGTAGCCGACGAATGCCAGCAGGCTCTCGGCGAGGTCGACGTCGGCGCGATCCTCGTCGGGTCGCACCAGGGAGCGCAGCCCGAGGCGCCCGCGGCGCAAGGCGATCATGACGTTGTCGAGCACGGACATGTGCTCGAACAGCTGCGTGGTCTGGTAGGTGCGGGCGATGCCGGCCCGTGCCACCCGGTGCGAGGCCAGTCCGGCCACGTCGCGCTCGCCGAGCCTGACCGTGCCGCGCGAGGGCACGTAGAACCCGCCGATCACGTTGAGCGCGGTGGTCTTGCCCGCCCCGTTCGGGCCGATGATGCTGGTGATCTCGCCGGCCCGGGCCTCGAAACCGAAATCGTCGACCGCGTGCACGCCGCCGAAGGAAATCGTCAGCTCGCTGGCGCTGAGCGTGAGTCGCGCCTGCCCGGCGCGCAGGTAGGCCGCGATATCCTGGCGCGCCCGCGGCGCCGACTCGGCGGCGGGCCGGGCGAACGGGCGCGCCAGCATGCCGACCACACCCCCGGGCGCGAGGCGCAGCACGACCAGCAGCAGGGCGCCGACCAGCAGCAGCCGGTACTCGGCCAGCGCCGAGAGGAACTCCGGCAACAGCACCACGATCACCGCCCCCACCAGCGGCCCGAGCACCCGCTCGGCACCGCCGATCATGACCACCAGCAGGAACAGGATGGATTCGAAGAACGGGAAAGACTCGGGGCTGATGAAACCGCTCATCGAGGCGAACACGCCACCGGCAAGGCCGGCGGTGCCGGCCGCCAGCGTGAACGCCATGGTGCGCACGACGACCGGGTCGAGGCCGATCGACTGACCGGCGATCTCCGAATCGCGAATCGCCCGCATCGCCTTGCCCCAGGGACTGCGGGCGAGGCGCGCGTACAGCCAGGTGACGGCGACGGTGAGGAACAGGACCAGGAAAGCGATCTCGCGCTCGCTGAAGCTGAGACCGGCAACGGCGGGGGTCGGGATGCCCATCAGACCGTTCCAGCCCCCGGTGAGATCCCGCCACTCCGCAGCACCCTGTTCGACGACGAAGGCGAACGCGATCGTGACCATGGCGAGGTAGGGCCCGCGCACGCGCAGCGCCGGGATGGACAGCGCCAGGCCGGCAGCCGCCGCGATCAGGGCCGCCAGCGGCAGCGCCGCCCAGAAGCTCCAGCCGTGGTTGGTGGTCAGGATCCCCACCGTGTAGGCGCCGATGGCGTAGAAGCCGACCTGGCCCAGGGATATCTGTCCGGTCAGGCCGAGCAGCACGTTGAGGCCGATACCGACGATCGCGGTCAGCCCGACGAGCGCCAGCACGTACAGCTCGTAACCGTTGGCGTTCAGTATCGCGACGATCAGCACGGCGATCGCCGCCGCCGCCGGCAGCTGCACGCGCAGGTTCATACTTTCTGTACGCCTGCCTGTCCGAACAGGCCGTGCGGGCGAACGGCCAGCGCCAGGATGACCAGCCCGAAGGTCAGTATCTGGGTATAGGTCGAACCCAGCAGGGCGGTTATCAACGCTTCGGCGAGGCCGTAGATCAGGCCGGCCAGCATCACCCCCCAGGCGTTGCCGATGCCGCCGAGGATCGCCACCGCGAAGGCCTTGATGCCGAACAACGTGCCCATGGTCGAGGAGATCGTGAACAGCGGCGCGATCAGGATACCGGCAACGCCGGCGAACAGCCCGGACATGGCGAAGGCCAGCAGCACGGCGGCCACGACGTTGATGCCCATGAGCTGGGCGGCTTGCGGGTTCTGCACCACCGCCAGCAGCGCCTTGCCGTATTTCGTGCGGCGCGAGAACACGTGCAGGGCCGCGGCGATCGACAGGCCCACCAGCGGAATCACCACCTGCAGCGCCTGCACCTTGATGCCGGCCACGTAGAACGCCTCGCTGGTCAGCACGCTCGGCGGCATGCCGCGGGGATCCTTGCCGAAGGTGAAGAGCACCACGTTCTCGACCACGATGCCGAGCGCCACGGTTGCCATCAGCCAGGCGTTGGAGCCGCGCACCACGAACGGTCGCACCGCGACCCGTTCCACCACCACACCCCACAGCGCGCAGGCCAGCAGGGCGAGCAG
>JBFJWO010000267.1:0-7182 GCA_041623575.1 Gammaproteobacteria bacterium | reverse complement strand
GTCCTGCAGCTCCTGGATACCGGACACCGTGCCGAACTGCGCGATCTGGCCGAGGAACTCGCCGTTCTCCATGGGCGAGAACGGGTCCTGGCTGCGCAACTGGGTCGTCATCAGCTTGAGGAAATCCGCCTGTCCCAGATCGCCGCCGGCCCCGTCGGCGCGTTTGGAGGGAGCGAGTTGCTCGTAGAGGCTGGCGGTGGCGTCGACGTTGGCCATGCGCGTGTGCTCCTTTATTCGCCGACCGACAGGGTGCGCAACATCAGCGTCTTGGCCGTGTTCAGCACCTCGATGTTGGTCTGGTAGGAACGCTGCGCGGAGATCATGTCGGTGAGTTCCGCCACCGGGCTCACGTTGGCGCCGAACACCTGCCCCTGCTCGTTGGCCAGCGGGTGATCGGGGTCGTGGCGCACGGGCGCCGGCGCGTCGCTCTCGACGATGCCGAGGGTGCGCACCCCCACCGCGGCCGCGTCGCGCGTCTGCCCGATCGCCTGGAAGACCGGGTGGCGGGCGCGGTAGGCCGACTCGGCGTCACCGGCCACCGAGTCGGCGTTCGCCAGGTTGCTCGCGGTGGTGTTCAAGCGCAGCGACTGGGCGCTGACGGCCGAACCCGCGACGTCGAAGATGTGCAGCAGCGACATGCTCATTCTCCCCGCAGGGCCTTGATCAGGCCCTTGATGCGGCTGTCGAGGAACGACAGCGTGCTCTGGTAGTGGAAGGCGTTCTCGGCGAACTCGGCGTGCTCGACGTGGGCGTCGACGGTGTTGCCGTCGAGCGACGGCTGCAGCGGCACGCGGTAGGCGAGTTCGCCCGTGTCGCCGCTGGCGGCGACCGGCAGGTGAGCGGTTGCGGTCTTCGCCAGCCCGAGGCGCTCGCCGCGCACCTGCTCCATCAGCCCCGAGAAATCGATGTCGCGGGCCTTGTAGTCGGGCGTGTCGGCGTTGGCGAGATTGGAAGCCAGCACGCCGGCGCGATCGGCGCGCAGGCGCGCGGCGAAGGCGTGAATCCCGAACAGTTTGTCATTTTCCACTTGCCGGCTCCGCAGGCGTTGTTCCGTGCGAAGCCTCTGAGCACAGGGCGTGCCAGTGGATTTTATCCAGCGATTACAGTGTGTTGAGTGAAGTGCCCTGTCCGCGGCCGGCAGCACCTTGCCGCCCGGGGGCACTCGGCGGCAGGCTCTTGCCGCGCCGCGCCCGGGCGGCCGGCGTCGACGCGGCGCATCGCCCGATGACGTGCCTCAGTCGCTTGCGGCGACCTCGCCCGGGTGCTTTTCGTGGCGCTGGTTGAGGTGGCGCAGCACCGCGTCGGCCAGCACCCTGGGATCGAACTTGGCGATGAACTCGTCGGCGCCGACCCTGGCGACGATGGCCGCGTTGAAACCGCCCGACAGCGAGGTGTGCAGCAGCACGCGAAACTGCTTCAGGCCGTCGGTCTGGCGGATCTTGCTGGTCAGGGTGTAGCCGTCCATGCGCGGCATCTCGATGTCGGAGATGATCAGCGACAGGCGGACGAGCTCCGGTGCGCGTTGCTCCTGCCAGTGCTGCAGCATCTGCAGGCCCTCGAGGCCGTCGCGGGCCTCCACCACCTCGCAGCCGACCTGCTCCAGGGTCTTGCGCACCTGGCCGCGAGCCACCATCGAATCGTCGACGATCAGCACCAGGCGTGATTCCTGGCCGTCGGTCATGTCGGGCGTGAAGCCCTCCGCCTCGGTGTTCATCCCCACCACCTCGGCCATGACCCGCTCGACGTCGACGATCTCCACCAGTTGCTTGTCTACCTCGGTGACCGCCGTCAGGTAGTGCTGGTTGCTCGCGCCGCGCGGCGGCGGCAGGATCTCCGCCCAGTTGTGATTGATGATGCGGTCCACCGACTCCACCAGGAAGCCCTGCACCAGGCCGTTGTATTCGGTGACCACCAGGAACGCGTCACGCGGGTTCGCCAGCGGCTTCAGGCCGATGGCGTGAGCCAGGTCCAGTACCGCCATGGTGTTGCCGCGGATGTTGATGATGCCGCAGACCACCGGGTGGCAGTGCGGGACCCGGGTCAGCGGCGGGCACGGGATCACCTCGCGAACCTTGAATACGTTGATGCCGAACAACTGCGGCCCCTGCAGCCTGAACAGCAGCAGTTCCATGCGATTGCGCCCCGCAAGCTGAGTGCGGGCATCTACCGACGCGATGAAGCCGACCACGGGCCATCCTCCCCTTCTGTGGTGTCTGCCCGGGTTGTCGGTCGACGGCGGCGGGGCTTTAGCGGGACCCTGCACGCCAGGCGGGCATCGATTTCGCTTCAGGGTCATCATCGCTGCAGGCGGCGAGATGGAAGGCGCTTGCCGGGTTTGACGGCGCTACTGAGTGCACGCGATCGAGTTCGCGACCTCGATCATCGCTGCGGGGCGATGAGAATGGCGCTGCCGGGCTTGCCGGCGCTACCGAGTGCACGCGACCGGGTTGGCAACCTCGATCAAAAGTCGATCATCGCTGCAGGCGACACGAACGGCGCTGCAGGGTTTGACGGCGCTACCGAGCGCACGCGACCGGGTTGGCAACCTCGACCAACGTCGATCATCGCTGCAAGCGACTGGAACAGGGCACTACCCGAGCGGCGTGCTCGCGTTTGGAACAAACCTTGCAACCCGCTTCACGGGCAGACAGAATTTGCTGGCTCCCGTGGTAACCCATTGAAGATAATACATTTCATACACGAGACCCGACGTCAAACCGTTGGCGTCGGCCTGCTCGCCGGCCTGCTCGCCACGGGCATGGCCGATGCCGGCGCGCCGCGCCAGAGCCTGCAGACGATCCGCGACGCGGTGCACGAGTTCGTGCTCGCCGATCGCAGCGAGGACCCTTACCCGCCCGAGGTCCGGGTCGGCCGACTCGACAAGCGACTGCGCCTGAAGCCCTGCCCCGCACCGCTGCAGGTGACCTACGCCAACCCCGATCGGCGGGCCGGCCAGGTCTACGCCACGGTGGCCTGCACCGGGGAGGTGGCCTGGCGGATCTTCGTGCCGGTCAGGGTGGCGGCGTTCGCCGACGTGGTGGTGGCCGCCCGTGCCCTGCCGCGCGGCCAGCGCCTCGGCGCGGCCGACCTGCGCCTCGCCAAACGCGACCTGGCCGGCCTCAATCACGGCTACTACCGGGACCCGGCCGAATTGCAGGCGTGGGAGACGAGGCGATCGGTGCGCGCCGGCACGGTGCTGACGCCGACGGCCGTGGCACCGCGCAAACTGGTGCGTAACGGCGAGGCGGTGACGCTGGTGGCCGCCGCCGGTCGCCTGCGTGTCGCGGCGCGCGGCAAGGCCCTGGGCGACGGCGCCGAGGGCCACACGGTGCGGGTGCGCAACAGCGCCACCGGGCGGGTGGTGGAGGGCCGGGTGATCGGCCCCGGCCGGGTCGCAGTCGACTGGTAGGTCGCGCTCGGAGTATGCTGGGCCACCGACAGGCGCGGTCAGTGCCCCGAGGCGCTGCAAAGCCCGCTCGTGCGGGCTAAAGCTTCGCCTGACGCTGCCGCTAGCATCGTCAGTAGAGAATCTCTTACCGGCAGGAGTGCACGAACATGAGCGACAGGATTGACGGCGTTTCCGGGGCGGGGACCCCGCTCGCGCCCAGCAAGCCGCAGTCGGCGCCGGCGCGCGTCGAGCAGGTCACGCAGCCCAACACCACGCGCGAGGGTTCCGACCTGGTGAGCCTGACCAACAGCGCCGAGGCGCTGACGGCCCTGCACAAAGGCGTCGGCGAGACCGCGCCCATCGACCGTCAGAAGGTCGATGCGATCAAGCAGGCGCTGGCGGCGGGCGAGTACCGGATGGATCCCGAGCGCATCGCCGAGAAGTTCATCGAGATCGAGCAGGCCATCGGCAAGCTATGAGCGCGGCGCCACGGCGCAACGACGCCGAGCGCGCGCGCCTGTCGGCGGAACTGCGCGGCTTCCTCTCGCACACCCAGGCCGGGGTGACGGCGCTCGCCGAGCACCTGCGCACCACGGGTCAGGCGCTGGCGCGCGGCGACTGTGCCAACCTGGCCGCCTACCTCGATCACGAGATGGCGCTGCTCGGTTCGCTCGAAAGCATTTTCCAGCGCCAGCACGCGGTGCTCGCCGAGTTCGGCCTGAGCCCCGACCGCGCCGGCCTCGAGCAGGCGATGAGCGAATGCGGCGATGCGGAACTCGCCGACTGGTGGCGATGCGTGCGCCAGGAACTGGACCTGTGCCGCGAACTCAACCGTGCCAACGCGACGACCGCCAAGCAGTCTCGCCGTTCGGCCGAAGCCTCGTTGCGCATCCTGCGTGGCGCCTCGGGCGAGGAACCCGGCTACGGGCGCGACGGCGACCTCGAAAGCCCCGCCGGCGACACCCAGGTCATCGCCCGCGCCTGACGCTCCCGGCCGCCGGCGGCGACGGCAACCCCCGATTCGAGACCATCTGCCCGCCTGCCCGGCGCGGGTCCGCTAGCGCGCAGCCACCGCGAAGCTGTCCGACACGCGGGTCAGCACCGCGCTGTGCTGCGCGTAGCTGTCGCTGAGCGTCCAGGCGATGACCTGGAAGAAGCGGTCCTCGTGGCGCAGCACGGTCACCAGGTAAGTCGACTCGATCCCGTCGATGGCACCGCGCAGGACCCCGCGCCGCGCGTCGAGCCCGTTCACCGCCAGCGTCGCCGGCACGGATTCCCAGTCGCCTTCGTCGAGGTTCGCGCGCAGCGTCTCCTGTACCCCGGCCGCGTACTCGTCGAGCGTCATCACGTCGCGAAAGGTGCGGATGCGCTGGTCGACGACGATGACGTAGAGCTCCGCCGCCAGGTCGCCGACGCCGAGCAACGCGTCCTGCTCGATCTCCTCCAGCCGCCGCCAGGCACGCGGCACGCGCAGAGCGATGCCCGGCGGGTCGGCGCGCAGCGTCTTCTCCGCGGTGCGCAGGATCCGCTCGGCAGCGCCGGCCAGGCAGTCGGGGTGCTTGAACCGATCCGGCAGGGTACCGCCGGTGCACACCCACACGATCTCGCCCGAGATCTCCACCGGCGAGAAGAGCTGCGTCCACACCTCGGCCGTCGCCCCGATCGGCGCATAGGTGACCTGCATGGTCGAGTCCTCGCGCAGCTTGATCGCGGCCACGAGATCGTTGCCGAGGCGAAACGGCAACCCGGCCTGCTGGTTGCTGCGCGGGTAGACGCCGTTGTTGGCGATGAACTCCCCCACCTGCGCCTGCGCCTCGCGGATGAACGCATCGGCCGTGGTGATCTTCTCGCGCCACAGCGATTCGCGGTACTGCGGGTAGTAGAGGATCGCCGCGACGGCGACGACCACGACCACGACCGCGCCGACGCCGAGCGCCAGCGGCCAGGGGATCGTACGTTGGGTGCGGACCGGCACACCGCAGCGCGGGCAACGGTGCTCGCTCGCCGGCATCGCGAATCCGCAGGCCAGGCAGTTGCGGCGCGCCGGCTGGGTGGGCGTCTTGTCCAGCAAGGCCGCCGCGCCCACCAGTTCGGGTTCGGTGACGAGCGCCGTCTCGGCGGCCGTGCCGGGCTCGCCGGGTATCCGCCGCGGCCCGGACGGGGCTGACTCTGCAGCCGGCGCGGCCTGCGCTTCGTGCGCCGCTGCGCGCGCCTCGCGGGGTGCTTCTATCGTGATCGTTTCAGGCGCGTCGTTGTCGCCTGTTTCGCCGACGCCGAGTTCGTGTTCCTTGCGCTCGGCCTGCTCGCGCTCCGCGCGGCGCTGCTCGCCCTGGCGTTGCTTCTCACGTTGTGCGGCTTCCTTTCGCTCGCGCTCCGCCTGGGCCCTGGCTTCCTGCTCACGTCGCGCCGCCTCCGCCCGCGCCTCCTCCTGGCGCGCGCGCTCGGCCGCTGCGCGCGCCGCGGCCTGCTCACGCGCCGCACGCTCGAGTTTGTTCGCCCGCTCGGCCTCGGCCTGCTTGCGCCGCTCTGCCTCCGCCCGGGCGCGCGCCTTGTCCCGTTCGGCCTGGCGGCGGGCACGCTCCGCCTCGGCGGCGGCCGCTTCGCGGGCCACGCGTTCGCGTGCCGTGCGCTCGCGCGCGGCCTGCACCGAATCACTCGTCGCAGCGCCGCCCGGGCGGCGTTCACGCGGCGCACCCGTCGCGACGCGCTCGACGATCTTGCACTCGGCGCCGTCGGCGCGCACCGCGTCGCGATAGCGCACCGCGGTCGCGAAGTCGACGTTCTTCTTGATCGCCACCTGGCCGCGGCCGAGCAGCGAGGCGATGAAATCCGGCTCGCGCTTGAAGCGTTTCGCGAGTCGGCGGTGCACGCGCCGCGGCTCGACGCCCGGCGTCACCTCGCCGAGCAGGACGACGTCGAAGTGCCGCCCGGCCACTACCCGCAAGCTCGCGACCGGGCCGCCGCGCGACCCTCAGGCGTCGCGTTTTTCACGCAGGCTTTCTTGGAGTTTGCGCTCGGCATCGGCCAGCGTCTGCTGCAACCGTTTCTGCAGGTCGTAGGCGGATGCAATGGACAGCACGATCCGGTTGGAAATGGTCACGTGTCCCGGTATCGAGCGGTGGTGGTTGCCGAACTCGAACACCACGTCGCCGGCGCCGACGAAGATATTGGCGACGTCGCGGTAGCAGTAGTCCAACTCCGGCGAGACGTGCACCTGTACGTTTTTCTGGTCTTGCGAATCGGCCACGATTGCGCTTGCTCCTAGCTCAATACGATTACTTTGACCTGGCTCGGCGCCAGGCTCATTCCGAACGCGCCGGGCGACATGCCGTTCTGGCCCGTCGGGCTCAGCATCTTGGTGCACGGCATGCCGCCGATCAGGGTCTTGAAGCTGCCCATGAGGTGGCGGCGCGGACCCATCACCATGCCCGAGAGCGGGTTCATCGACACGCCGGCGTTGTCGCCGTTGCTCATCGGTACGGTGGTCATCAGGTTGTGTGCCGGCATCGCAAGCGCCAGCACCTTGAACTGCGACGGGATCGCCGTCATCGGCAGCGCGATGTTGGGGTACGGGATGGGGACAGGCCCCACCGGCGTCGGCGTCAGGCACACGTCGGGCATGGCGAAGTCCATCCCGGCCATCTGCGTGTTGAGAAAAACCATGACCGCCTCCTCAACCCATGTGAATGCGTTCGCCGTCGATCATCATGTCCTTCTCGGCAGTGATGACGGCCCGTTGCGAACGCGACGTCAGCGAGCGGCGCACCGTCTGCACCAGGTTGCCGACGTTGAGG
>JBFJWO010000266.1:0-7206 GCA_041623575.1 Gammaproteobacteria bacterium | reverse complement strand
TCGGCCAGCACGGCCATGAACTCGGCGTGCGTCAGCCCGGCCTGCGCCAGCCAGTCGTCGACGTCGGCCCGCTGTGTGAGGCCGATCTCGGCGCAGAAGGCATCGGCCAGGGCCTGCAACTCGGCTGCGCCCGGCGTGATGCCGAGGCGACGCGCTTCGGCCTGCGCCAGGTAGGCAAGCAAGACTTTCTTGGCGGGAACTTGCGGGTTGGCACCCTGGCGGGCGAGTTCGTCTAACCCGGCGGGTGGCCGCGGTGTTTCCCCGGCGTCGTGATCGGGTGGGTCGCCGGGCATGCTGACGAGTCGCTACGGTCCGGGCGCGCGCCCGTTGTCGTCCGGCGGCAAAGGCCAGGCGCAACGCCGGCGGCGAGGGGAACGAAAACGGGGCGGGGCCTCGGCGCCCCGCCCCGGGAGGTCGGTTCGAATCCGGCGCCTGGGCCTTACCAGGGGCACATCACCGTGCTGACTTCCAGTTGCCCCTTGTCGAGGTAACTGGGCATCGTGCGGATGTTGACCCGGGGAATCGAGGTGGACAAGTAGTTGGTACCGCCGGCGACGGACTTGAGCTGATCCTCGGACAGCTCACCGCTCGCCTGGGCCATCTCTTTGGCCATCTGCGCTTCGCTGGCCTTCATCACTTCACGGACGTCGTCGGCCGTGAAATCGAAGCCGGCGGATTTGCCGCCCTCGACAGCGGCGGCGCAAAAGGCCTCGGCGTCCTTGGCGCCGTCGATCTTGGCCCGGAGCTTGGCGCCCTCGGGGCTGTTCAGGTGCTTGTCGTAGAACTTGACGAAATCTTTCTGGGACATGCCTGATCCCTCCATAGTTGTTGCTAGCGGGCAATCGACACCGCGCCGCAACGACTCGCATTCCGTTTTCGCTGGGGCGCGTCGACGAACTATGGTTCATGCCGCGACGATCTGCAAGCGCGGCCAGCGCAATCGTCGGGATTCTTTACATAGTTGCACGCACACCGACCGCCGCACTCGTTGGCGCTATCATGGCGCCACCCGGATCGCGAGGAATTCGCCGTGACCACGCGCGTGCACCCGGCCTTCTTTGTTCCGCAGCTGCGAGCGCAGGCGCAGATCCTGTTCCCGCCCGACGGGACGGTCGTCGTTCGCACGGAACGCGGTGACGCCCTGTTGCCGGGCGTCGCGGCGCCGCTGGTGCGCGAGTTCGCGGCGTTGTGCGACGGCGTGCGTTCGGCCGCGGCCATCGAAGCGGCCCTGGCCGACGACCACGGGCGGGAAGCGCCCGCCGCGTTGCTTGCGGCGCTGTTGCGCGCCGGTGTGGTCGAGGGGTCGGGCGCCAGCGCTCCTGTCCGCTCCGATCCCGCCGCCGCGCGCCCGGTCCTGCTGCTGGGCAATGGCGAGCTGTTGACGGCGCTCACCGGCGCGTTCGCAGCAGCCGGATTCACCGCCGTGCGCAGCGTCCACGCGAACGGGTCCGGGGCCGACCTCGGCGGCGACGATTCGACGCGGCTCGTGATCAGCGCCGCGCGCGCACCGGAGCCCGCGACCGCGACGCTCGACCTCGCCGACGAGGACGCCGTCCACCAACTGCTGGCCAACGCCGACGTCGGCGTTTGCGCGCTCGAAGCGCTGCCGCTGCGGTTGGTGCTCGCCGTCAACCGCGTGGCGCGCGCCAGCGGCACACCGTGCCTGTTCGTGACCGCCGAGCGCCGTCGCGCGGTCCTCGGGCCGACGGTCGTCGCCGGCCCGGGTCCCTGCTTTCACTGCCGCCTCATCGCCTGCGACCCGCTCGCCCGATCGGCACCGCTTGTGCTCGAGCAGACGCTGGCACCCACCGCCGAGGATGCATCGCGCCCCTTCCTGCTGCAGGTCGCAGCCGCCGTGGTGGAGGAATGCCAGGCGAGCCTGGCAGGGCGCCCCGCGCGGCTGAGCTCGGTCCTCGTCATCGAACCCGGCCCGGAAGTCGCGCGCGAGAGCCTGCTGCCCGCCGGCGACTGCCCGGGCTGCGAGGGGCCGGCCGCGAACGCGGGCACGCTCCCCGCGCTGACCCTGGCCTTGGCGGAGGTCGACCGTGCCTGGCTGCCATCGCCGACCCTCGCCCCGGCCGCCGGGCGCGACAGCTACCGACGGGTCGCGGTGCTCGGCGGCGGGACCGCGGGCTACCTGTCAGCGCTCGCGCTGCGCGCCGCGCACCCGCACCTCGAGGTGACGGTGATCGAGTCGAGTGCCATCCCGGTGATCGGTGTCGGCGAGGCGACCACGCCCGAGCTGGTGCGCCTGCTGCACTCGCCGCGCTTTCTCGGCCGCGACGTCGCGGACTTCCACCGGCGCGTGCGCCCGACGTTCAAGCTCGGCATCCGTTTCGGCTGGGGCACGCCCGGGCGCAGCGACTTCCCCTTCCCCTTTCAGCGCGGCCGGCTGTCGGAGTCGCTGCGCTACGCCGACACGCTCGATGCACAATCGCTCGGCGCGGTGCTGATGGCCCGCCACGCGTTGCCGCTGTTCCGGGCCGGCGCGGGGCAGCCGGTCGAGTCGCTGCTGCACCGCCTGAGCTGGGCCTATCACCTCGACAACCCGCGCTTCGTCGCGTACCTGCAGCAGGAAGCGAAGGCGGCCGGGATCGGCCACGTCGATGCGGTGGTCGAGCGGGTCGAGTGCGCCGCGGACGGCGAGAACGTGACGCGCGTGCACACCCGCGACGGGCGCAGCCTCGAGGCCGACCTGTGGCTCGACTGCTCGGGCTTCCGGTCGCTGCTGATGGGCGAGGCGCTAGGCTCGCCGTTCATCGACTACTCGGGCACGCTGTTCACCGACCGCGCCATCGCCGCCAACGTGCCCCACGACGGCGTGGTCAAGCCCTACACCCATGCGCGCACCCTGGACGCCGGCTGGTGCTGGAGCATCCCCTTCGAGGACAGCGATCATTGCGGCTACGTGTTCTCGTCGCGGTTCCTGGACGACGAGCGGGCGCTCGAGGAGATGCGCGGCGCGAACCCGGGGCTGGCGGACCCCTGGACGGTGCGGTTTCGCAGCGGGCGCCATCGTCACTTCTGGAAAGGCAACGTGGTGGCGCTCGGCAACGCCTACGCGTTCGTCGAACCGCTGCAGTCCACCGCGCTGCACATGCTGGTGTACGAACTCGAGCTGCTGAGCACGCACTTCCCGATGTCGCGCCACGAACACAGCTTCAAGGACGCCCTCAACCGCCGCATCGGCGAGCGCTGGGACGCGTTGCGCTGGTTCCTCGGCATCCACTACCGGTTCAACACCTGCCGCGACACCGCGTTCTGGCGGGCGGCCAACAACGAAGCCGACATCAGCGGCGCCGAAAGCCGCGTGGCGCTGTTTCGCGAACGCGCGCCGATGTCCTACCGGCCTTCCCACCACTATCGCTGGCTGCCGCCCGAGTTCTTCTCCGACGACCACGCCTACGACACCATGTTCACCGGGCTCGGGCTCGATACCCGGCGCTTGGACACCGTCGAGACCCGCGCCGACTTCGAGCGCGCCCACGCGGTGCTGGCCACCGGCGCAGCGACCGCCATGGCCCACGCCGACGGGCTTGCCTGGTTGCGCGGGGAAGGCGTCGGGACGCTCGGCGAGTTCTGCACCCGCGCCGACAGCTGGATCCACGCCTGGTACCCGGCGTGAGCCGGCTCAGGCGCTCAGTCGGGCGGCGTCGTTCGCGGCACTCAGCACCCTGAGGTGCAGGAAGCCCCGCGACACCAGCCAGTCCAGGTACTCGCGCGTGGCTGAGGGCGAGCCCGCCTCCGCAAAGCTCGACGCCAGCAGGTCGCCGAGATCGGCGACCGAACGGGCGCGCAACGCCTCGTAGGTGTCGCGCGCCAGCAGCAGGAAACGCCGGCGCTGCAGCAGCAGGACCCGCTCGTCGCGCTGCATCACCGCGACCGCGGGGTTCCAGTCCAGCCACAGCCGCTCGCCCGTCTCGAGCGCCGCCGGCACGCTGGTGTAGAAGCCGAACCCGCGCCCCTCGTAGTACGCGCTGTAGAGCACGGCGTATTCCTCGAATCCCGGCCAGATGCCGTCGGCGGTCGCGTGAAAACGACGGTAGGTGTCGCGCAGGCGCGGGTAGAACTCCTCGCCGAGCAGACGCTGCACGTCCTCGGCGCCCAACCCGGCGGCGTTGCGCCAGTCGGCCCGGTCGATGCCGATGACGAATTCCTTGCCGAGCGCCGCGGGCTCGACGGCCACGCCGAAGCGCTCGCGCTCGCGAAAATAGTCCGTGCGCAGCTCGAGCCCGAACGGGTGGATGTCGAGGCTGTTGCCGGGGGCGTCGATGGCCTCGCGGTTGGCGAGGAAGAAATCGAGCGTGTTGCGCGCCGAGGCTTCGCTCTCCTGCGGGAAGCCGATGATGGAGAAGACGTGAAAATGCACGCCGGCCTCGGCGCAGTTGCGCAACACCGCCGGCGCGACCTCGGCGCGTGTGCCCTTGTCCATGTGATCGAGGGTCGCCTGATCGGCGGATTCGAGCCCGAAGAACAGCTTCTTCATGCCCATCTCGCGCAAGGCCGAGCACACCTCGGGAGTGAATCCCGCCTCCAGGCGCGCGTAGCCGGTGAAGGCGAATCGTCGCGCGCGCGACGCTGCCAGCGCTTCGCCGAGTTTCACCAGCAGCCGCGGCGAGAGGGCCTCGTCGGTGATCACGAAATGGCGGCACCCGAAACGCTCGGCGAGCGTCTCGACGTCGGCCGCGATGCGCTCGACACGGCGCACCCGGTACGCCTTGCGGCTGATGTGGTTGATGAACGGGATGTCGCAGAACTTGCAGCGGTTGAAGTAGCAGCCCTTGCCGGTGAGGATCGGCAGCACCGGGTACGGTGCCAGGTACGCACCGAGGTCCAGGCCTTCGAAGTCCGGCGTCGGCAACGCGTTGACGTCCTCCACGTGCGTGGCGCTCGCCCGCACCTCGCCGCGTTCGACGTACAGCAGGTTGGGCACTTCGGCGAAGCGCCGCGCGCCGCGCAGTTCCTGCAGCAACGCGCTCATCGCGGTTTCGCCCTCGTAGGCGATCACCGCATCGGCGAAGTGCTCGAAAAACGCGGGCAGCGCGCGCAACTCGGCGGCGAACTTGGTGAACACGGTGCCGCCGATGACCGTGAAGTGGCCCCGCTCGCGCAACGCGCGCGCCAGCGTCAGGCCCGGGACGATCTGCTGGCGATTGGTGATGCTGACGCCGACCACTTCGGGGGCGAGTGCCGCGAGTCGCGGGTAGAGCGCGTGTTCCCAGTGCTCGGCGAACAGGTTGCAGCGGGGATCGGCGCTGGCGCCGATCAGGTCGGCCAGGCGCTGCGGGTCGATGCCGTCGACGTCGTAGCGCGGCGGCGCGATGCCGTAGGCGATGCCCGGGCGCGCCGCCGCGCTCAGGGCGAGCCCGGCCGTCACCAGTTCGCGCGCGCTGTCGAGAGCGTGCGCGTCGAAAAACCGGTGGCGATCGCCGAAGGTCGCGAGCGCCGCCTCGATGCCGCCGATCAGGTGCGGCGCGTAGTGCGCGAGCCGGCCCTCTGGCGAGGCGAGGTCGATGTCCGACCCCAGGCGGGTGCGCAGCGTGCGCGCCGATTCCTCCAGCGAGCGCGGTTGCAGCAGGTAGCGCAGGCCGAGAACGTTGAGATCGAACAGGTGCACCTGCTCGCCCTGGGCGCGCAGCCACGCGGCGAGCGACGGCAATCCGAGGTGCGGTGCCCGGGGGTCGACCACCGGCGGAAACACCAGCGCGACGCTCACGGCCGACCTCCGCCTCGGCGCTGCGGCCCACGGGCGCGCGCTGGCTGCGGGTCTCGCCTGGTTGCCGTTGGTGGCTGTCGTCTGTGCATCGGTGGTGGGGACTCGGGTCCCGCATCTTCCCGAACGCGGCGCGGGGTTGCAAGCCGCCCGCCTCGACGCCCGTCCCCCGCAAGGCCCGGCCCGTGCGGCCGACACGGCCGACCTTCTGCCGCGCCCCCCGATTGCGGTACATTGCCGTTTCACTCCCGAGGATCACACCGCCATGCCCCGCCTGACGCGTATCACGGCTGCCCTATCGTTGCTCACCCTGCTGGCGGGCTGCGGGATCAACGCCCTGCCGACCCTCGACGAGCAGACCAAGTCGGCCTGGGCGCAGGTTGAGAACCAGTATCAGCGCCGGGCCGACCTGGTGCCCAACCTCGTGGAAACGGTCAAGGGCTTTGCGGCGCAGGAGCGCGAGACGCTGACCGCGGTGGTCGAGGCGCGCGCCCGGGTCGGCAGCATCCAGGCCGGCGCCGGGTTGCTCGACGACCCGCAGGCGCTGCAACGTTTCCAGCAGGCGCAAGCGCAACTCGGCAGCGCCCTGCAGCGCCTGCTGGTCGTCGTCGAGCGCTACCCCGACCTCAAGTCGAACCAGAACTTCCTCGCGTTGCAGTCGCAGCTGGAGGGCACCGAGAACCGGATCGCCGTGGCGCGACGCGATTTCATCGCCGCCGTGCAGGCCTACAACACCGAGATCCGCACCTTTCCCGGGCGCATCTGGCACAGCCTGCTGTACAGCGACCTGGCGCTGCGAGAAACCTACGAGGCCACCAGCCCGGGTGCGGCCGAGGCACCCGAAGTCCGCTTCTGATGACCCGTTGCGCGGGCCCCGCGGCGTTGCTCGCGGCCGGGATGCTGGCCGCCGCCTACGCGGCGCCGCAGTTCCCGGAACTGACCGGGCGCGTGGTCGACCGCGCCGGCCTGCTCGACAGCGGGACGCGATCCGCTCTCTCGGGTCTGCTCGAAAGCCACCAGCAGGCCACCGGCAACCAGGTGGTGGTGGTGACTCTCGACACCCTCGGCGGCGAGGCAATCGAGGACTACGGCTACCGGCTCGGCCGGGCCTGGGGCATCGGACAGCAGGGCGAGGACAACGGCGTGCTGCTGATCATCGCCCGCGACGAGCGCAAGGTACGCATCGAGGTCGGTTACGGGCTCGAAGGCGTGCTCACCGACGCCCTCAGCGCGAACATCATTCACACGGTGATCCTGCCGGCGTTCCGCTCCGGGCGCTTCGCCGACGGCATCGACGGCGGCACGCGGGCGATCCTGGCGGCACTGGGCGGCGAATACGAACCGCGTGAACGCGACGAAGGCGGCGCCCCGTGGGTCCTGCAGCTGGCGTTCCTGCTGTTCGTGTTCGGGATGATCGGCTTCAGTCGCATGCGCCGCCTGACGCGCGGTCGCCGCGGTGCACGCCGTGGCCGCGACCCGGACGGCGGTTTCGG